>NZ_JACJSW010000195.1:0-6582 GCF_014698375.1 Microcystis flos-aquae FACHB-1344
TGTCAACATATCAGCTATGTACACTGGTTTAGGAAAATTGTCTATTCAATCTGAAAAATGGCGTTCTGGGGTTGTCATGTTCTTAAATGTAAAGTTTTGTTACGAGATTCAACATTTCTGATCTCAAACAAGATGGCAGCAAAATATTTATCTGTACTGGTTTGAGAAACAGTTACGGATTTAATCTGGCCGTTTATCACTTGAGAAATCTTAGCTTTTACAACTCCTAATTTAGGTAGCTTAATTCCCTTATTTCTAATTGAACAACTTTCAGGATAACGGATTGATTGTTTTTTGTGCCTACTTTTAAACTTAGGGAATTTTGTTCTTTTTGAGAAGAAGTTCTTAAAAGCAGATTCTAAGTTTTTCAATGATTGCTGCAAGGTGGCGGCAGTAGCCTCAGCTAACCATTCAAAATTAGGTTGTTTCTTGAGTTGGGTAAGGTCTTTTGCCATGGGACAGTAGGTCATTCCTTTCCCCGTCTCTAGGTACTGATTGTTAGTTTTATTTAAGTAGTAATTCCCAACAAAACGAACGCAACCAAAGTTTTTAGTTAAGGCTAGTTCTTGTTCTTTGTTTGGGTATATTCTCACTTTTAAAACATTTAACATCAGCCTGACCCCATCTGTGTTATTTTTTTAGTATAAGACTTACCGCTTAAATATGTCAAGCTCATACATACCTTAAGAATCAAGCCTTTCCCAATAAGGAAACGCTGTCGCGTTAGTTTAGATTCTGGTGGCAATTCATCGTTACGTTAATTTCTGGTATATGTTTAATTAGGGTCTGCTGAAAAAGTAGGGGCGAAGCATTCGGGCAATAACCTATCGGTGAAACCGTAGATTTTCTATCCGAATGCTTCGCCCCTACAGGACGCGGGCCGATGAAGACGCCAGGTTTTGAAGCACGATTCTCTCAAAATCTTGCACCTGTGGGAGCAAGAAAAGCCACAAAACCCTTACCATACCTACATTTCACATTTATTCAGCCAGCCCTAATTAAGGAGAAATTTAACGGGAGTCCTCTTGCTCCATTTAGATAGAGAATTCCCCGACGGGCATAACTATCGAGATAGTCGATCCTGGTGGCTAGTTTAATCTTAGCCAGATCGAGACAGAGCTTAATTCTTTCGGCCAGGGGCATTTTGGCGCGCAATTCCGCCGCCGATTGGGGACGATGGATAATCAGGACGGCCACCGCACCGCTCACCGCCCCCGTACCCATAATAATTAGCGTGCGTCGCTTCAAATTCCCGACTCCTAAGCTGGATAGATGCGAATACGGCGATTCGGTTCCTCTCCGAAGCTATCGGATTGGAGACGGTAATGTTCCACTAATTCGTGTTGCATTTTCCGCACTTTCGCCGATCGCGGCAGTAACTCCACCGGTTGGCCGGTAGGGATAACGATTTGTTCCACCGCTAACCGGGCCTCCTCCAAAGCTTCGATCTCGTCATCGCTACCGCTGCGGGCAAATAAACGCAGATCCGCACCTTCCTGATTCATCGGGTCATCAATGCCCAAAATCCGCTTTAAACCGCGAGAAATTTGGGGTAGGGTATTGGATTTGATGCCGTGGATGGGAATTTGTCGTACTTTGGCAATTTGCCGCAATTTTGACTGATTTTTAACGTGGGAACGCAGGGCCAGCACTGCGTCGGCCTCCTGTAAATTTTTGGTCAAAACGATCGGCAAATCTAGGGCCTGTACTACCTGTTCGATCGGGGCGCGACTGACTCCGTAGGGATAGACATAAACTGGCCAATCTTCGCCATTGGGACCGGGGACGCGGATTTTTTCCGTTTCCGGTTCTTCCTGCAGCCAGGATTGTTCGAGGAGGCGATCGAAATCGTTTTCCCGGTTGAGTCCGCCTGCACCGAAACGGGCCACGGGAGTCATTCGGCCATCGGCCCGCCATCCCTTGGGTTTATCCATTTCCGGCAGATAATTGCGGTGCAAAGGGGTGAGGTTTTCCGGTTTTGGTTCTTCCTGAGTGACCTGTACTTTTCCCTCCTCATCTACCCAACGGATTTGGGCAATTGCTTCCCGTCCCCGCAGCAGTTGGTCGATAGTGGTGGATACGTCTTCGTGGATGACCCAGCGCTGACGTTCCAACATTTCGATGGCAATGTCAAAGGTGGGCGGTGCTTTGCGTTCTAAAACGGTTTTTTGGGAACCCCGGCGGCGCGCTTCTTCGTCTCCGAGAGTTACTGCCTGAATTCCCCCGACTAAATCCGATAAAGTCGGATTTTTAATTAAATTTTCCAATTGATTGCCGTGGGCGGTTCCCACTAACTGCACCCCGCGTTCGGCGATCGTGCGAGCGGCCAGAGCTTCTAATTCCGTACCGATCTCATCGATCACGATCACCTCCGGCATATGGTTTTCCACCGCTTCGATCATGACTTGATGCTGCAATTCCGGACGGGACACCTGCATCCGACGAGCGCGACCGATGGCCGGATGGGGAATATCTCCATCCCCGGCGATTTCGTTGGAGGTGTCGATAATCACTACCCGTTTATTGAGGTCGTCGGCTAAAACTCGGGCTATTTCCCGGAGAGCGGTGGTTTTCCCTACCCCCGGACGACCGAGCAGCAGCAGGGATTTACCCGTTTCCACTAGGTCGTTAATCAGGGTGATCGTACCGAAAACGGCCCGACCGATACGACAGGTTAAACCGATAATTTCCCCGTCTCGATTGCGAATGGCACTGATGCGGTGCAGGGTGCGTTCAATCCCGGCGCGATTATCGCCGCTAAAACTGCCCACCCGGGCGATCGAATACTGGATTTCTTCTTTTGAGATCGGTTCGTCCCCCAGATCGATCGCCCCATCGGGAAAACGCGCTTCTGGTATGCGTCCCAAATCCATAACTACTTCGATCAGTTGATGCTGCCGCGGGTGTTCCTCGATTTTGCCGCGAATCCGCGCAGGTAGAATTGCCAAGAGTTTGTTTAAATCGTCGGTAACTGGCATCCGAGAGGAGGGTAGGGTTTCTGGCATTAATAGTAAAAGGTTTTGGCGATAATTGGCTGTTTTTATTGCCAAGATTTTCTTGGGGTCTAACACATTTAGGGGTTAGTTGTCAATTAAAAAAATATTATAGTTTTTTGACCAAGGCTAGGCTTTCAATTGAGCAACGAGAATAGAAGCGGCTTTAACGGCTTCTTGGTGGGCTTGGGGGTCATTTTCAAGGTTAGGCTGGTCTAAATGCTCTAAAATTGGCAAAATCAATGAACGGGCGTAACTTCCATAGGCAATACCAGCGATTTTTTCTCTCAGTCCCAGTTGCTGTAATTTGGTCACGGTGTGGTCATTGGTTCCCCCGGCTAACTGCACAAATCCAGTTAGATTGGCACAGAGGACTTTTTTGGCCATATTAATGGCTGGGTGGGTGGTTCCTTTGCCGATATCGCCGCTCATCGGTCGGCCGTCCGTCTGCCAAATCAGAGGACAGCTTAGGGGTGAAATAGTTTCTCGCAGATAGTGGAGGTAATCAATGATATATTCATGATCTTGGCAACTTATGGCCAGGATTTTTAGGTTTTTACTGACAGTTGCGATCGCTGGCCAGAGTCGAGCAAATTCATCTCCATGACCGACTTGGGTATGAATTTCGATCGCATCGACTCCCATTTCGATCATTAAGGGGATAATTTCTTGGGGTTGACAGACACGGGATTTTGTCTCGATTATGTGCCGGGGACAAACGGGTAAGCAGCGACCGCAACCATAACAGCGCTGTTCGATCACTCCTCCCCTATCGATAGCATAAGCGGGACAGATTTTTTCGCAGGGACGGGGACAATCGACCGGACAGAGTTGCGGGTTAAAGATAGCTTTACGAAAGTGGGGATCTTCCCCGTCATTGAGACTGACCATTAACCAAGGTCGTCGATTTGGGGGGAATCCGGCGATTTTTTCGGCAGTTTCGATGCCTTCGCGGGCCGCAACAATCACAGCCCGGTCGGCGGCCACATCAATACAATCGGCCCCGGCGATAGTATAGGTCAAAGCGAGGTTGCGAATCGTGGGCAAATCCTGGTAACTAGCTCCACAGATGAGCTTGAACCAGTGACCTGCAACTAAAGACCAGAAGGGAGAGGAGTTTTTATCTAGCACTTTTTTATCCTATCGCAGCCAGCCCCTAAACGTCAGCCTTGTGCTGCTCTGATAGTAAATCTTCTGACTAAAGACTAGAACTCTTGCATAATTAGGGTCTGCTGAAAAAGTTTTTCCTAGGGGCAGGGTGTAGGGTGTAGGGTGTAGGGTGTAGGGTGTAGGGTGTAGGGTGGGGGGTGTGGGGTGTGGGGTTTTACCGATTTTGAGGGGGTCAATTACCTAATTTTCAGGGAAAAAGTCCCGGAATTTACCCCTGATCACTCCCATATCTGGTACTTTTGGATTTCAAAAAAGTCTAAAAGTCTTATCCAGCAAGGTTTTTAGATTTATTCAGCCAGCCCTTAATTTTTTGAGGTTTTTGAGGTTTCAAAAACCTCAAAAATAAGGATTAAATGGCACAAAATCTGTAAATAGACCATTTAATTGCTTATTATTCATTCTTAATTCTCCTGACTACTGACGACCGGCTACTGACTCCTAACCCTAACAACAGTTTTTGATTTTTACAAGAGGTCTATTCTTCCTTTGGCATCAGTGTCTGTCCCGGGCTGCCCCTCACTTTTGCCAGCAAGCAGAGGCTAGAAGCCTATCCGACAGATAATAAGTTCGTCAGTGGTTAGGGAAATGTGTAATTAATTTAGAGAAAAAATACCAAATCCGCTTTAATCACGACGATAATAAAATCCCGCAAGATATACTGTGACTAGATTTATCAAAAATTTTGGTCGGCGGATTTGGTAAAATTATGTAATTAATCGAGTTCATCAAACAAAAGTTCCTCTAGAATTGGTCCCATACCGTCATCATCGGGGGAAACTAATTCAACTTTCCCTTCCGCATCACCGACGGCTAAGAATAACAAAGGAGCTAGGGGACTGTAAATCGAGTATTTTTGGTCTTCCGAAAAGAAACTGGCGAGAAATTGCAATTCTTCCGGCTCTGATGACGAGGAGGGTTCATCGCCATCAATTTCTAAACTGAGAACATTATCTTCTTCTAGGGGCGGTAATTCACCACTAACAGTCAAGGTGTGGGCAGTGGATTTGAGCAATAGGTCTAATTCTGCTAAAACTGCCTTAGCATCGGCGAAAATCCGCTCGATTTCCTCGCTATCTTCGATTAAGAAGGCATCAGATTCTTCTTCCTCCGATTCCTCATCCCAAGCTAGAATCATCACCGGGGTATCCACGGGGACAAGAAGCATATAGGTGAGATCATCGGTTTCATAGGCGTTCTCAATATAACAGTCCAGCGATCGACCTTGCTCATCCCAGAGGGTTATGATATCCGCTTCTTCGAGTTCATTTTCTTGAAAATTAAATTGAGGGGACATAGGCTCTCAAACGCTAATGATTGAATCAGAATATCATGAGATGATCCTCAATCAAACCAAGAATTCCGGTGCAAATGTTGAAAACCCTGCACATCAGTTAAATTGTATTGTAGGGGCGTGATGGTGATAAAATTCTCGCCAATAGCGCGCACATCCGTAGGCACTTCCGGGGGTAAATGGGTATAGTCCGGTTGTTCGATATCTTCCACCACTTCCCCAATTAACCAGTAATAACTTTTACCCCTAGGATCCAGTCTTTTCTCGAAGGTTTCTTCGTAGCGTCGCAATCCTTGCCTAGTGATTTTCACCCCCTTGATTTCGCCACTACTAACCGGAGGGACGTTCACATTGAGTAAAGTGGGAAGAGGAAAAGGGTTAAGGGCAACTTTCCTGACTAAAGTGAGGGCAAAATCGGCGGCCGGCTGGAAATCACAGGCTTTAAAACCAGCCAGACTAAAAGCAATACTGGGAATACCCTCGATTAAGCCCTCTAGGGCTGCGGAAACCGTGCCAGAATAGAGGATATCGGTGCCGAGATTAGACCCGTGGTTAATGCCGGCTAAAACTAAATCGGGACGCTCTTTGAGGACGGCACTAAGGGCAAATTTCACCGAATCGGCGGGAGTTCCCGAGCAGGACCAAGCAATCACATCGGGATGAAAAATTCCTTCCACCTGTTCGGCCCGGATGGGATGGTGTAAGGTTAAGCCATGACCGGTAGCAGAGCGCTCGCCGTCGGGACAAACTACGGTGACTTGATGGCCCGCAGTAGCGAGGGTATTAGCGAGGGTGCGGACTCCTAGGGCGGAAATGCCGTCATCGTTACTGATCAGTAGTTTTAAAGGGCGATCGCTAGTCATAGGAATTTCTGATCTACTGCGTCGGCTAGTGGTATGATATAATAGTATTTTATTGTGGGTACGTAGCTCAGAGGATAGAGCACCAGGTTCCGGTCCTGGGTGTCGGGGGTTCGACTCCCTCCGTACTCGTTCAGAAATCAGGGGTTGGTATTTTGACACTCCCCGCTCTAAAGAGACGGGGATTCTTGGTTCACAGAGATTACTTGCTTAGACAGAATTGCTTCTGAAAAAGTAGAGGTATTCTCTCCCCAAGCGTTTATTGGAT
>NZ_JACJSW010000196.1:0-4200 GCF_014698375.1 Microcystis flos-aquae FACHB-1344
GCGTAAGGAATTCAGGATTTTGTGTCCAGTAGTCCATTAGTATTATATTGCTTTAACTCAGGCTCTGTAAGACTTTTAGCCATAGCTAGTATGTTTATACGGGGGAAGTTCAGATATATGGTAAATATGACTTATCTTTTTTTGGAGTCTGTGTCTGTATTCCATGCTACATAAGCTTTTCAGCTGGCTTGTCCCCCTGTCAGGGACTTGGTATGGTTCGATCTGGGGGCATAAATCGACTAAATCCTTATCTGGCAAGAGATTTAATTGATTAGTTCGCTCCAGATCGCCAACAATTGACAAAAATTGCGGCAATGTCTCTCTATATAAGGGTTTCATTCCTTATAACCCCGTCCATTGCATAACAAAAACCGAAGAACCATATCTTTTTATGTATGTTGGCTTATTATGTGGAATGGCATTTAAAACAGTCCTTGGCTCCTTGATTATTTGAGGATGAAGAAATTGATGATAGTTCTCTGAATGTGATTAAAGCGAGGCGTTCGGCGAGATCAGCCGAGCCGTCGCAGTGAATCGGTGCAATCTAAAGAGAGAAAAAAACGGAATCAAGAGAACCTCCCTGTGCATAGTTTTCGGACTTTGTTGGAAGACCTGGGGACCTGACAGGGGGACAAGCCAGCTGAAAAGCTTATGTAGCATGGAATACAGACACAGACTCCAAAAAAAGATAAGTCATATTTACCATATATGACCTAAATAACGAAAATGATAAGTGAACTATACCAGAAAGTGTTAGAAAATGAACTGGGGCGAGCCAGATATCTACTGTTGTTAATGGTAGTTGGAACCTTGCAAATATTCAGGGTAAGCTCATCTAATTTGGTATAAATTGTACTTGACAAAGATTTCTGAATAGGGTAATCAAATCGCCATAGCACCGTCCCGCACTGCCAGTACCCAGACTTAGCCGCTGCTACCTCTGTATAATTTATAATTAGCCTTAGTCTCACTGTTGTTGATGAAAATTAATGAGGAAATAGCTCATGGGTAAAGGTTTTGCTCCCGTTCTCCCCACCGGAAATAAAGCTCAACTAAAACCTGAGCTTCCTTTAACATCAATAAATGAAATTCAAGCTAGTTTATTGACTTATCTTCAAGATATTCCTGACCCAAGAGCGTCCCGAACCCAAAAACATTTGGCTCTTCTCGACTTTGTGTGATAATTTTTGCTTATGAAATCGTGAAATGTTTACTGGGAAAGACTTTTAGGACTATTTTGTTAAATAAACTATCAGTATAGACCTCATTTCCACACAGAAACCAGAAGAGCCAAACATTTATTAACTGATATTTTAGTCATTGCTGTTTTAGCAGTTATAGCAGGAGCCAAAGGTTGGGAAGACATGGAAAATTATGGACTCAGTAAGCAGTCTTGGTTATCTGAGTTTTTAGAATTACCTAATGGCCTTCCTTCTGATGACACTTTTCGGCGGGTTTTTGAACGGATTAACCCGGAAGTTTTGGCCAAAGTTTTGTCTCAATGGCTGCCCCATTTAATCGGTTCTCTTTCGGGGGAAATAGTTCCCATAGACGGGAAAAGTCTCAGAGGTTCTTACGACCGTAATCAAGGAATTAAAGCCTTGCATTTAGTGACGGCTTGGGCGGGGGAGCAGAAATTAGTTTTAGGACAAGTCAAGGTGGAAGATAAATCCAATGAGATTACTGCTATTCCCGCTTTACTAGAACTGTTAGACCTTCAAGGGGCAATTATCACCCTAGATGCTATGGGAACTCAAACGGCGATTATTAATCATATTCAAGCCAAAAAAGCTGACTACGTTGTCGCCCTTAAAGCTAATCATCCGACTCTTTATACTCAGGTCAAAAACTGGTTTGAGCAAGCTCAAGCACATCAATTTGATGGTATTCAATTTAGTTATGATTACCGTCTGGAAAAAGGTCATCATCGCCTCGAAAAACGTTGGTGTTGGGCTGTACCTTTAGAAGCTTTCGGCGGTCTTTATCAACAGGCTCAATGGCAAGGACTTCAAAGTATTATCATGGTTAAACGAGTTCGTCATCTTTGGAATAAAACCACTTGTGAAGTCCAATTTTATCTCAGTTCTCTCCCTGCTGATGCTCAAAAAATAGGTAATGCTATTCGTAAACATTGGGGCATTGAAAATCAGGCTCATTGGATTTTAGATGTTACTTTTAATGAGGATCAATGTCGGATTCGCTCTGGTCACAGCCCTCGTAATGGGAGCCTTCTTGAGACGAGTAGCACTTAACGCTCTTAACCAGGAATCCACTTACCGACGTAGTCTGGCACAAAAAAGTAAACGGGCGGCCATGGATAATAACTATATGATGGCTGTGCTGAAAGCCTTTTGTCAAGCCTAATTGAGATGCTCTTACCCTGTCTCAGCTTGTTCGTAATTCATCTTTCAATCTTAACTCTTGGACTATTTTATCCTATTTTGTCTAGACTTATGCAAGAGATCTAAAGACAGAATTAAATTGCTTGTTCCTGTGAATGCCGTTTTCACCCCTAAACGCTTACTATGATGAACAGTAAACCGTACAGGTCAAACACATGAAAAGACTGCTCGGTATTGTCATCTTGATAGTAGCTTGGGGAGGCTTTATCTTTGCCGACCCATCCCTCGCCTTAGATGTAGAGGTAGGTCAGCAAGTACAGCTTAAAGCCACAAATCCTCAAGGTGTTCCTTTGCACGAAAATCCTTTTCCGAGTTTAAAGGGAAGATTACCCGATGGTGTAACGGCCACAGTGACCGAAACCGATAGGGAAAAGCATTGGCTAAAAGTACAAATCCCCTCCCAACAAGGTTGGATTATAGAAAAATATGTCGCTCAAGTTTTGGAAGATTCGGTTAACCCGCCTCCGAATCCTCCTATAAACCGGTTGCAATTGGCCACCTATAACGTAGAATCACCAAACTTTAATCCCAGAGACACTACCCCCGACAAAGTGTCCGAGGAAATTACAAAGCATCCAGAGGTCATTCTTTGGGGTCTTGAAGAGGTGATGAATCAGGACGACCTCGATCAGTTTACTCAAGCCATGGGTTCAAAATTTACCTCGGTCTTGGGAGAAACGGGCGGTCAAGATAGATTAGCGATCGCTTACGATCAAAGTCAGTTAGAATTAGTGGGTTCTATCAATAATTTATCTGGTTCTGGAGGGTCAAGAAATCCGCTTGTGGGTAAATTTAAACTTCTTGCGAACGGAACCGAATTTTTATTTATGGTCAACCATTTCAACCGTCGTGAAGAGGAAAGAAGAAACCAACAGGCTGATTTTGTCAGAAATTGGAGCAATCAGCAAAGTTTACCGACGATTATAGTGGGAGACTTTAACTTTGATTTTGATCTCGATGAACGAAGAGGTAATACGGCTTTCAATAAACTAAATCAAGACAACATATTAAAGTGGATTCAACCGGATTGTTTAGCTTCTAATAATTGTCTATCCACTCAATGTAATCCAAATTTTAACAGTATCTTAGATGCTGTTTTTGTCGGTGGAACCGCCAAAAATTGGTCGGCGAGTTCTTCTATAGTTCCTTTTGATTGCTCTAAAGATGCCACGGGATTCCCGGATCATCGTATCGTCAAGGCCGAGTTAAAAGTATCTTAGCCGATGACATTCAGGAATTATCGAGCGAATTTGGTTGTTTAACATTTCATAATGTACAAAAAAGGTCGGGGCGAACATTAGCTCACCCCGACCTTTTTCGTCGTAATTATTTGATTAGAACTTAACCATTGATAGCAGGGGCGGTCAGAGCTACGGTAGCTTGTTCACCACTAGCCAAGTCTAAGGGAAAATGGATTCTTTAAATCCTTTTATAACTGAACTTCCCCCATACATATATACCATAATAGCCCAAAACCCTTATCCATCAATGGATGTACCCCCTTAACTTTTCTTAATGTACCCATGTAATTTGTAACATTTCTTAATGGACAAGAATTCTCTCTATTTGCTAGAATGGTAGTCATGTATATAGAAAAAGTTCCTAACCGTAATTCCCCCCCCGCTGTCCTTCTTCGTGAATCCTATCGAGAAGGAGATCAAGTCAAAAAAAGAACCCTGGCCAACCTCTCAAAATTACCCGATGATATTATCGACAATCTAAAACTGGCTCTTAAAGGGGCAACACTGTCAATGACTGAAGGCATTCCCGCTCATTTTGAAGTGATTAGAAGTCTTCC
>NZ_JACJSW010000197.1:0-47858 GCF_014698375.1 Microcystis flos-aquae FACHB-1344
GATTTTTTCCCTGAAAATTAGGTAATTGACCACCTGAAAATGGGTAAAACCCCACACCCCACACCCCACACCCCACACCCTGCCCCCACGAAAAACTTTTTCAGCAGCCCCTACTTAAGTGGGTGGGTGGAATTAAATATAAAATGAACGTAGGTTGGGTTGAAGCATGAAACCCAACGCCCGCATGGGTTACGCTACCGCTAACCCATCCTACAAATAATTGTGCCTACCTACTTAACTAACACTCCATTCAGAAAAATTTCGGCAATACCTTCGGCCATTTCTTGTAAAGCTAAGGGGGAAGCATTACTATCTAAAATAGTTTCACTGGAAAAACCGGCAATTGCGAACATTCCTAGAAAAACTTGGGCGACAATTTTCGGATTCATGGGACGATAGATACCACGATCGATCGCTGTTTGAAAAAAAGCCTCGGCCACATCGGTCATTTTGGCAATTACTTCCGATTGAATTCGCTCTTTTAATTCGGGGTGAAATTGTGCCTCTATAAAACAAACTCGCAATAAATCGCTATTTTCTCGCATTCTCAACACCCTACGTCGCATCACCTGCGCTACCGCTTTATAACTGCCCATTTCGCTCAATTCCGTCAGCAAGTCGGTGAGAATATCCACCCATCCCCTAGTGGCCACTTCGATTAAAATCGCCTTTTTGTTGGGAAAATAACGAAATAAAGTTCCTTCTGCCACATTTGCGCTTCCTGCTAGGTCTTTGGTCGTGGTTCCTTCATAACCCTTAGCGGCAAATAAACGTAAAGCGGCCTGTAGAATACGACTACGGATATCTTCTTCCCCAGAATTGGTCTCAGCTAGGGAACGTCGAAAAAGACTTTGCATAATTATTGACAGCTAGAACGGGATAGAGCCATTGTCATCGATCAAGTCAGGTGTTTGCTCAAATGCTTCATAAAATTTTGAGTAATTGGGGTTAGAGATTGTTCAGGGGAATGGAGTAACTTGGCCTTGAACAACGAGCGCAGCAGCATAAATAGATTTCCTCTAGGTTGTTTTGAGTGGAGATACCAGCAAAGGAATCTTTAAGAAATTACCCAAAATCCCTGCGTATAGATATTGACGGCGCTAGACTCCCAACGTATAGATAAATACTGTTTCTGGAAGTCCATGACTGTGAGCTACGAAAAAATCACCCCACCGACAACAGGCTCGACAATTACTTTTTCTGACGGAAAACCTCTAGTTCCCGACGATCCCATCATTCCCTTCATTCGCGGTGACGGTACGGGAGTCGATATCTGGCCCGCAACCGAAAAAGTTATCGATGCAGCGATCGCCACAGCCTACGCTGGTCAAAGGAAAATCCATTGGTTTAAAGTCTATGCTGGCGATGAAGCTTGCGAAATCTACGGGACCTATCAATATCTACCCCAAGATACCTTGACAGCGATTAAAGAATATGGTATTGCCATCAAAGGTCCCTTGACCACTCCGATCGGTGGCGGCATTCGTTCCCTGAATGTGGCTTTGCGGCAAATTTTTGACCTCTATGCCTGTGTTCGTCCCTGTCGTTACTATGCGGGAACCCCTTCCCCCCATAAAACCCCGGAAAAACTCGATGTCATCGTCTATCGGGAAAATACCGAGGATATCTATCTCGGCATCGAATGGAAACAAGGCACGGAAATCGCCGATAAACTGATTAATTATCTCAACACGGAACTAATTCCCGCCACTCCCGAACATGGTAAAAAACAAATTCCCCTCGACGCGGGTATCGGGATCAAACCGATTAGTAAGACAGGTTCCCAAAGATTAGTCCGCCGGGCGATCGAACGAGCGCTGACTTTACCGAAACCGAAAAATCAAGTTACTCTCGTCCACAAGGGTAACATTATGAAATATACCGAAGGGGCGTTTCGGGATTGGGGTTACGAATTAGCTAAAAGTGAATTCCGGGATGTGTGCGTCACCGAGATGGAATCATGGATCCTCAGCAATAAGGAGAAAAACCCCGATCTGAGCATCGAAGATAACGCCCGCATGGTGGAACCGGGTTATGATGCCCTCACAGACGAGAAAAAAGCCAAAATCTGCCAAGAAGTGACCAGTGTTCTCGATGCTATCTGGGAAACCCACGGCAAGGGGCAGTGGCAAGATAAAATTATGGTCAACGATCGCATTGCCGATAGTATCTTCCAACAGATCCAAACCCGTCCCGATGAATACTCGATCCTCGCTACCATGAACCTGAATGGCGATTATCTCTCCGATGCGGCAGCGGCGATCGTGGGTGGTTTAGGGATGGGACCTGGGGCGAATATTGGCGATACTTGCGCTATTTTTGAGGCAACCCACGGCACAGCCCCTAAACACGCCGGTTTAGACCGAATTAACCCCGGTTCGGTGATTCTTTCCGGGGTGATGATGTTGGAATACATGGGATGGCAAGAAGCGGCCGATTTGATTAAAAAAGGCATCGCAGCAGCGATCGCTAATCGACAAGTTACCTACGATTTAGCGCGTCTGATGGAACCTCCCGTTAATCCTCCCCTGAAATGTTCCGAATTTGCCGACGCGATTATCTCCCATTTTGGGGATTAATTTTCCGGTTAGGGTAGCCTGAAAACTGCCCTATTTTTCGGAAAATCCCGTAACTACCGAGGTCTTGACAAATTAGGAAAAAACCAGAACTTCCCCCTTGAGAACTTGAGTTAAAACTTGTAGGATGTTTTGACCTTGTTTTCTGGCCGTAGAAATTAGAGAACGAATAAATCCCCTTGTTCGCAAGGGCGAACATCCGTTTTAACGGATGGCTAACCCTCGCTCATGATTTCTTGGTTTTCGCCTTTCAGTTTTCGCTTCAAGAAAACACAGGAGCTAAAAGTGGTCGCCAAGCCAAGTAGAGTAGATGGTTCTGGTACAGCAGTAGGAGGTTGCGACACATCCGTAACGGAGCCACTGACTACATGGCCATTAAAGTCACTGGTAATATTATTGAGAAGAATTGTCCCACCTGCTGTCGTTAAGGGAGAGTCAAAAACTAAAGAGAGACTATTCAACCCATTTAACCAGTCAATTGCTTGGATTCCACTGCCACTAGGAGTTGCCAAACTAATATTAATTACGTCAGCCGCCGTCAAAGTCAGTCCGTCAATCATCAGGTTACTGAAAGTAATATTAGGAGCCGTACTATTTTCATTATCAATGGTAAAACTTCCTGTAATCCCAGTAGCCGGATTGCTGTTAATACTACCATTATTAATCGTCCAGGTCAGTGCTTGGGCTGGCAGGTGAGGGGAAAAAGTGCTGGCTAAAAGTGCTGTCGTGGCAGCCAGAAGCAAGTTGGCTGGCTTAGTCTTCATTAATTGACTCCTTTGTCAGATCGGTTCGATTTGGGTGGGTAACTAGAGAGTGACAAACCATTGAGGATGAGCGTCAAATCCCGTAACAGGATTGCCGAGATTATCTGTTACTTGAGCTAATGCTTCGATGCCAGAAAGAATCTGATTACTATTAAAGCTCAATTGTCCGAAGTTTAGTCCACTTAGGGCAAAGAGATCGCCTTCGAGAGCATTGAAGTCGAGAATGCGATCGCTGCCATTCCCCGCTGCGAGGACAAAGCGATCGGCACCGCTGCCACCGGAGAGGATATCCAGTCCAGCGCCGCCGTCGAGGAGATCATCCCCTTCTTCTCCATACAGTTTATCGAAATCTCCCCCACCGTAGAGGCTATCGTTACCGATCCCGCCTTTGAGGATATCGCGTTGGTTGGAACCAATGATGAGATCGTCGCCACCGCCGCTTTCAAGGCGCTGATAGCCTAACTGGTTAGAGGCATCAAGGTAGTCATCTTGCTCTGTCCCTTGCGTGGTCCCACCACTGGGAGGAACAGTTATAGGAACTGGATTGAAAATATGAAGGATGACGGTAGTGATATTAGAGTCAGCTAAACTATCATTCACTTTGTAGGTAAAGCTATCGGTTCCAACAAAGTCAGTATTAGGAGTATAACTGAAGGAGCCATCTGAATTGAGAGTTAGATTTCCGTTGCTGGGGTTAGTTTCAATAACTGCTGTTAGAGGCTGATTTTCAGTATCGGTATCGTTGTTTAAAACTCCGGCTGCTGGAATGTTGAGAGTGGTGTTGCGGAGGGTATTGTAGCTATCTGGATTAGCTACGGGTGCGTCATTAATTGGATTGACGGTTAGAGTGACAGTAGTGATATTAGAATCAGCTAAACCATCATTCACTTTGTAGGTAAAGCTATCGGTTCCCACAAAGCCAGTATTAGGAGTATAGTTGAAAGAATCATCGGGATTGAGGGTGAGGATTCCTTTCTCTACTGGACTGACTAAATTGACTGTTAAACTATCATTTTCTGCATCCGTATCATTGCCTTTGATTCCAGGAGCATTAATGGTTAAAGTAGTGTCTTCATCGAGACTGTAACTATCTGGATTAGCTACGGGTGCGTCGTTAACTCCAGTGATGGTGGCAGTGACTGTAGCAGTGTCAGTGCCACCGTTTCCGTCGCTGAGAGTGTAGGTGAAGCTGTCGGTGGTAATTTCTCCGTTCTTTAAGGCTTCAAATTGACCGTTGGGATTATAAGTTAATGTACCATTGGTGTTGAGGGTTAATAGCGCACCGGAGGATAAAATAATCTGAGTGCCTACATTAGCCGTATTACTGTTAACAGCAGTAACGGTGAGAGAATCTTTATCTGGATCGCTGTCAGCACCACTTCCGTTGTTAATTAGCACGTTGCCAGTTAAGAGGGTATCTTCGTTAGTGGTGAGTGCATCATCTTGAGCGATTGGCGGATTGTTAATGGCTGTGATGATTGCGAAAGTTGCTGTTTTGGCTGCATCTCCACTATTTCCTGCGGGATCTTGAAGGGTGTTAGTATTGACAGTTAATTGATAGTTTCCAGTCGTTCTGGTTAACTCTGTAAGTCCTTTAATTCGATAAGTTGTACCAGAGAGATATTCAACGGTAACAGCATCAGTAATCAGATTTTCGCCATTATTGCGTTGTAAGGTAATGTCGGTATAGTCAAAAGTAGAGAGGTTGATCGCTTCCGAGAAACGAAGATCGATAGAATTAATTGGTGTAGCAATGGGAGTTTGGGGAATATTGAGAAATTCAAGTAAGGTAGGAGTAATGATATCGGCAAAGAGATTAAAGTTCGTCGTGGTGATATTACCTGCGGGATCGATAATTTGAATATCTAAGTTTCTGGTTCCCGATGAAGGTAACTGAATTGTGCTGCTGAATTGAGTATTATTAACGGATGCTTGTCCTAAGCTTTGATTGAGAGTACGATCGATCAAGAAGACGCTTAAACCCGTTTCGCTAAGAGATCCTGTGAGGTTTAGGGTAGTAGTGTTAACTAGGTTTTGACTGTTAGGGGTAATAGTTTTATTGCCTACTTTAAGGTTACTAGGTGCATCGGGTGGAGTGGTATCCATTACCCAAATTTCTGCTGCACTTCCTAGTCCTAAATTTCCTGATAAATCTTTAATTTCATTTCCATTAACTGTTAGGGTGTAAGTTCCTTCAGTTTGGGTTAAGTTATTCAGTCCATTAATCCGGTAGGTTGTATCATTAACTGGGGTAATTGTGACGGTATTATTAATTAGATTGCTGCCACTGTTACGGGTGAGGGTAATATCTTCCCAAGTGAAGGAACTTAAATCAATCGCTTCCGAGAGGGTGACATCGAGGGAAGAAACGGGAATATTGCGAGTATCAATCTGCAAGTCTCGAATATCTGTAACAGTGGGTGGAGTATTATCTGCATTTCCAGTAGCAGTTTTAACCCAAGTTTCACTGAGTAAACCTGTCCCCAGTTTACCGTCTAAATCCTTAATTTCATTAGCGTTTACGGTTAATTGATAGTCGCCATCAATGTTAGTAAGATTTTCTAAGCCTGTAACTTGATAGCGCGTAGTTGAAAGAGGAATAATAGAGACAACATTAGTAATTAAATTTGTCCCATTGTTGAGGGTTAAGCTGAGATCAGTATAATCAAAAGTGCTTGCTTGAATCGGTTCGGAGAAATCAATAGCGATTGCGTTTACCGCAGTAGAACGAGGATCGGGAGTAACATCAATAATATCTGTTACTGTGGGGCCACCAGAGGTGTAAATAATTGTATAGTTACTGTTGCCAGCGTTAGCGTTGTAGTCAAGTAGATGTAGAATATTTTCGTAGATAGGACGACCTGTAGCGGGGAAAGTTCGGTCAGTTGTCCAGACGTTATCTAATTTAATAGACGTTCCATCAGACCGCAAAACTTGAGCTATTTCTAAACTACCATTACTAGGATCTGCTAGGTGTAAATATGTCCAACCACTATTGACATTGACGATAATTTGTGCCTGTTGATTGTTGATGGTTGCTGTTGCATTGGTAAGGACGTTTACGGGTGCAGTTGTGCCATTGCTGAAGTAGAGAATATCAGGATAGAAGTTAGCGTCAAAGGTATCATTAACTAAGAAGTCAGGTAGGTTATCACTATCCACATTAACCTGATGGGTGAGTTCGTGAATTTTGACTTCTTTAATTAGGGATAGTTCCGGTTTGCCGAGATCGTTAATATGTTCAAAGGTGGCGTTATATTCGGTGAATTTACCCTGTAAAGAAGATTTGAATAACCAATCAGCAACGGCGGTTTTTCCCGCTTCAATATTGCCGAAATTAACGGTTAAGGAGGGGGTAATGGATTCTGTGCCGATTTGAGTACCGATGATATTAAAATCAATCAGTAAGCCTTTTTCGTTGTCGATAATCTTGGGTTGTGCCGAAGATATGTGGAGGTTTTTGGCTGTGCCTTTGCCTTGATTTTTAACTAAAATACCAAGGGAGAAGGGAACGGATGGTTCAATTTCAACTGTAAAAGGATCGTCAGCAAAGACATCTCGTTGATGGAAGTAATCGAGGTATAATTCTGCTTGTGGGAAGACAGTAACAGGAGTTGAAAGCAGAGGAACAGTGATATTATTGCCATTTTCTTTATAGCTTAAGCTGCCGCCGATGCTGTAAATAGTAGGTTCATTGGGTGCAGCGTTTCCTGTGGGAATAAATGTCCATTCTGCACTTCCTGAAGTGTTGGCTAATATTGTTCCTGTTCCATCAACTGCGGTAAGGTTAGAAAGGGTAGGGTTAGTGATACCAAATAGATTGTTAACGGTGTTTCCTTGACTGTCTTTGATGTTGATAGTAACGGTGATATTTTCTAGGTTATTGGTGTCGTTACCATTGTCAATTTTTAATGTTCCAAGGAATCCGGAACGAGTCATGATTGCCTCTTGGTTAATTTGCAGTTTAACTTGAGCGCAGACTGAACCTTGATTACAAGAATTAGATTGTATCTCTATTGGAACACTGCTAACAATAGGACTAATAGAACTAACTTCACCATTTCCAGGATTAAATCCGCCATTCACGGGATTAAATCCAACACCACCAAAACTGATAGGTATTGAGGACAGTAATGCACAATTTCCTTCAACATTATTGATAGCAATTGGTGTAGATTTCAAGACTAGGTTTGACCCACAGGAATAGTCATAAGTTAAAGAAGCAGGAATTCCACAGGAAACAACTCCATTGCTTGTATCCGCAATTCTCGTAATTCTTACCGGAACAGTCAGCGAACTTTTTGCGCCTAAAGTTCCAATATTTTCAATTAAAGGCTCAATTTTATAGAAAGGATGTTCACCAAAATTCAACCGAACATCATTGGCTGCAATTAATCCATGATTGGTAACTGTCATGTCAACTTGCATCATTTGGCCGACAACTTGCAGGTTTATTAAATCAATTAATGGCGGGTCAATTGTTACAGTGGGAATGGGATTAGCAATACTATCACTACTACCATCTAAAGCAGGAACGTGCGTTTCAAAAACACTTTCAATAGTGATGGTATATTTATCTTCAATTTCTGTAGGAACAACTCGCCATACATATTTAACCGTTTGACGAGATAAGAAAGATTCTATATCCTCGGTTTCTCCTGCTTTAATTTGAATTGTTTGAGTGTAAGAATCGTGGCTTTTAGCTTGAACTTCTAACTGATAATATCCTTCAGTAAGATTATCCCAAGATACCATTCCCGTTGCATCTGTGGTGATGCGTCGGACTTCGTTTCCGGTAATATAATCTCGGAGAATAATCGTAGCATCTTTTAATTTAGGTGCAGATTCGGTAAAGAATGTCAACTCATCGACAACAGTAATTTGTAAGCTACCAACTGCATCGGAAACCGCACGGAAACTGAAAGGTAAAGACAAATCGCCATCATTTCCGACGACATCTAAGACGAGATTGCCGTTATAAACCGTTAGCGGTAAATTTGCATCAGGAGTGAGTAATAAAGTAACTTTGCTTGACTCTCCGGGATTAAGAGAAGATAGAGTGACAGGTGAGACTAATTTTAACCAAGGTGCATCAGGAAGAATTACTTGAACGTCCCCAGTTGCAATTCCGCCATTGTTTGTTACTTCAAATTCAATGGGAGTTTGTTTTCCTCGTAACATCCCATTACTAAGAAGGTTAGTATTAGCAACTAAATGAGGAACAATGCGACGCAGATTAATCGTAACAGGAAGCGTTGTGCTTACGCCTTCTGCACTGGTGAGATTAATATTAAATGTGTCTTGAGTAATGGGTGAATTATTGGGTGCAGTAATGGTGTAAGTAATGGGTAAATTGCTATTCCCTGCTAAGGTATTGGCTGCATTAACTTGTATATTCCAATCTTGAGGCGCACCTTCGATGGTGTAAGTAATCCCTGTAATGGGAATATCCGTTAAATTTTGTAGGGTTGCTGTTGCATTAAAGGGTGAATCGGCATTAATTTGATAGTAAGCACCGCTTGTGTTAAAGCGCATTCCTAAGAGTTTAAAGCTATCTTCGGCGGTGGTGTCTTCGCTAGTGTAATTAGGGAAATAGGCATTAATTTGATATTGTCCCCCTTCTCCGGGTAAGGGTTGAAATTCCTTGACAAAGTTGCCATTTCCATCAGTAAAAGCGGTTAATTCGCGAACAGTCCCGTTATATTTAATGGCGATGGTGACAAATTCGTAGGGAACAGCAGAGTTATCACTATTACTGAAGGCTTTACCCTGTAAAATAACTTTGTTTCCTGTTACTCCAATTTCGGTATCAGTAGAAACAGTAGCACGATAGGCAGGAGTAATATTAATAGAGGTAATAGTGGTATTATTGTTTTCACCTAATCCGATCCCTTCATTAATAGTATTTGCTGTATCAGTTTGAGCGATTAAATAGTATTGTCCGGGAGTTTTGGGGATGAAAAATGGGAGATTACGTTCGTAGAATAAGCCTGTGGGAATTGTTCCAGAAAATTGATAGTTGTCTAAAAATATATCTTTGTTGGTTTCTAAGGTGGTATCAGTAGAAAGATAAATTTTATCTGTCCAAGTACCCTTTGCTTCACTTAATCCTTGATTGACAACTCGATAGGTGAAGCTGCCTTGTTTTCCAGTTAATAAAGGTGTGGACGCACTTAGATTAACTATTTTCAAATCGGGGACATTAATATCAGCAACGTTGATGGTATCTGTACCTTGACTAAAGCCTGTGGCTGTGGCAGTAATAGTAACAGTTTGAATGCCATCAGGGATGTTATCATTGACTGCATTTAGGGTAAAGGTTGCTGATGCTTGATTGGCGGGAATAATAACTTGATTGGGGACGGTTATTTCACTGGTATCATTGGAAGCGAGAGTAACAATTAAATCTTCATCGGTGACAATACTGCGAGTAATGGTTGCCGTTGCTGCGTTATTTCCTGCGTTTTCAGCAACAGTATCTTTATCAATCGCAAGACTTAAACTAGGAGTTAATCCGTTGTCAACAATGGTGAGAGTCGCTGTATTTTGACTGCCAATAGTTGCGCTACCTGTAGGGTTAACAAGGGTTAAATTGACGGTTTCATCTGGTTCGGAGATAATATCATTTCTGACAGGAATATTAATAATTTTGCTCTTTTCTCCGTCAGCAAAAGAGATATTAAGAGAAGTTTGGATGTAGTCATCAGGATAGGCTGCGCTTCCGCCGTCGAGATTAATGGTTGCACCAACAACACCCGTCAGTCTGCCAATGCGGTTGACGGTAACGGCAGCGATTGCGGTTCCATCTTCGCATATAGTAAAGTTAGGCGCACTAAATGCCAGTTGGACATCATCATCTAAGATGGTGACAGTGGCACTATTTTGATTGCCAATAGTTGCGCCACCTGTGGGATTTGTTAAAGTAATGGTAAAGGTTTCATTACTTTCAACTTGAGTATCATTTATGATAGGAACAAAGTTACTTCCTTGACTTCCTGCTAATTGAACAGGAATAATTTTACTTATTTCATTTTCACCTAAGATAACAGTAATAGGTGAACTGAGAAAGTCAGAAGTAGTGAGATGAAGTCCACAGGCGCAGCCTTTGGCAGTACCATTAGTAAAGGTGATGGTTGCTCCGACTGTTCCTGTTTTGCGTCCAGCACGAGTTACGATGATGTCAGTAACGGCGGTTCCATCTTCACTAACGGTATAGTTAGCGGCACTGAAGTTAAGCTGTACGTCATCATCAAGAATGGTTAAAGTAGCGGTTTTTTGTGTGCCTAAGATTGCGCCATTGGTGGGATTAGTTAGGGTAAGATTGATGGTTTCGGTATTCTCAACAAAGGTGTCATTGGTGATAGGAACGGTGACATTTTTTTCGGTTTCGCCGTTAGCGAATGTGACGGTAATAGAGGTTTTATCGTAATCGTCTGGGGTAGCTGTTCCGTTAGTCAAATCAATGGTTGCGCTAACTTCTCCTTGACTGCCACCTGTACGAATTATTTTGACTTGATTGACTGGTGTTCCGTCTTCGTTAACGTTAAATTGAGCGTTACTAAAGGCTAATATTCCGGGTTCAGGTACATCAATTAGGTTAATTATGAAAGATTGGTCATAGCTTAATCCACCTGAATCTTTACTACGGATGGTAACTGGATAACTGCTATTAGTTTCATAGTCTAATTTACTACCATCAGCGACAATTAATTGATTATTATTAATAGCAAAGCGTCCATCGGCGTTGTTAATTAATTCGTAGGTGTGGGTATCACCTAAATCAGGGTCAGTGGTGGTTAATGTGCCGATAATTGTTCCATTATTACTATTTTCTGGGATGTTGGTGTTACTAAGTTGAATAGCTGTAGGTATTTCGTTAAGGTTATTGACAGTAATATTAAAGGTTTTGACTAAATCTAAACCGCCTTTATCTGTAACTTTAACAGTGATGTTGTGGTTAGTGTTAGTTTCCGCATCCAGTAAGTTACTGTTAGCAACTCGTAATTCATTACCAACAATAGTAAAGCGACCATTTGCATTATCTAATAAGGTGTAAGTGAAGGTATCATTTAGGTCAGGGTCAGTAGTATTTAGAACACCGATAACAGTATTATTGGGACTGTTTTCGTCAACTTTATTGTTACTCAGTTGTAAGTCTGTGGGAGCATCGTTAACATTATTAATGGTAATGTTAAAGGCTGTTTCACTAGAAGTTATTGTTCCATCTGTAACCGTAAATTTAAAGTTATCGGATGTGGGTTCACTACCGTTATGTTGATAGGTTAAAAGACCATTATCTAAGTCAGCTTGGGTGAAAGTGTTACCTAGTTTTAAAGTAGTAGGAACAATTCCTGTTGTCCAAGTTGCACCATAAACTGTCCCATTATTATGATTGTTAGTAGAGTCTGTTACTGTATTTCCTGAACCTTCATTAAAGTTCCAATAGCCAACTAATCCGCCTTCAGTTCCAATTAATTGGCGGTTCATATCCGCTTGTATTTCAGCTTGAGTTCTGGCTTTATTCCAGATTCTAACTTCATCAAAAACCCCATAAAAATCTGCATCAGGAGGAACCCAATTACTTTTACCAATATACTGATTATAGCGAATAGTATTGACTACAGGGTAAATATTACCAGAAGCCTTTATTTGACCATTCCAGTAGATATAGGCATTGCCATTGCTATTAGTAACTGCGGCAACATGAGTCCATTGATTTTCAGGAAATATTTCATTGGTAATAATTTTTATTGTGCTACTACCTTGGTAGTTTTCCATAAACATTTGACCTGAACTGCCATACCAACCAAGTACAATATTATTATTTATTCTCCCATTTCCTAAATCAATAATTCTCTGCCAATAGCGATGAGAATCTTTAGCATAAACCCAAGCTTCAACTGTAATTGCACCTCCTATAGCACTAGCTGGTAAGTTTACATAATCACCACTTCCATCAAATGATAATGCCTTACCAGTCGAATTATTAAAAATTAACTGACCATTATCAGGTAAATCAGTTAAGGTGTAAATAATGTCTGTGGGTTGTTTATTCGTTTCAAAAGCTTTAAGGACAGTATTATTAATCAGTTTTGTTTGTCCTTCATCAAGAGTGATTCCCTGATTAATTTCGTTGTCAACAATAGTTAAAGTTGCTTTATCTTGTGTGCCAATAGTTGCGCCACTTGTAACATTTGTTAGAGTTATATTAATGGTTTCATTGCCTTCAAATTGAATGTCATCAACAATGGGAATAGTAATCGTTTTCGATGTTTCGCCGTTGGCAAATGTTACTGTAATCGGGTTATTATTGTAGTCATTGGGTGTTGTTGCAGTGTTGTTATTTAGGTTGATAGTTGCGCTAACTTGTCCATCAATGCCATTTGTACGATTGATGGTGACAACATTAACAGGTGTTCCGTCTTCATTAACGCTAAATTGAGCATTACTAAAGGCTAATATTCCGGGTTCAGGAACATCATTATCAACAATCGTTATTGTGGCTGCATTTGTTCCTAAAACTGCGCCACCAGTAGAATTATAGAGCTTAAGAGTAAAGGTTTCATTCCCTTCATAACTAGAGTCATTAGTGATAGGAACAGTGATAGTTTTCTGACTTTCTCCTGCATTAAAAGTTAATGTTCCATTGACAGCAGTATAGTCTTCTCCTGCTTTGGCTGTTCCGTCATTGGTGCTATAATCAACGGTAAAAATTTGATGGCTAATTCCTGTTAATTTAACCGTGAAAGTTGCTTGACTTTGAGATTCATTAATGGTGGTATCAGCGATAGAAATGGTAGATGTTCCATTGAGAACTTCGATAATTCCTTTTAATTGAGGAGGAAAATGAGAAGGCGGATTATTTGGCAAATCATACCATTTTTCGCTAGGACCAGGATCGTAAGGATCGTTAATAATCCCATAGTCCTCATTTCCTACATTATTTGGTTCTGTAACAGACCAATTAACATAAGTAACAGGTTCACCATTAATCCATTTCCAATCTCCTTCTTGTACTGCATCAGTAAATCCTATCCAAAATGATTCATTACTACCAAAAGCATTGACTAAAAACTGATTTTCTGCTGCATCATTAATGGTAACTAAATTACCTCCCATTGCTTGCGCTTGTGCTTGAGCGTCTGTCCAAGTTGTCGGCGTAGTTAGATAATAAGTAATTGGAGTGTCAACAATAGTTAAAGTAGCTGTTTTTTGTGTTCCTAATGTTGCGCCATTCGTGGGATTACTGAGGGTTAGGTTGAGGGTTTCGTTCCCTTCATAAGCAGTATCTTTGACAATGGGTATAGTGATATTTTTCTCGGTTTCACCGTCAGCAAAAGTGACTGTAATCGGTGCATTATTGTAGTCATTAGGTGCTGTTGCTGTACCATTACTAGGAGTAACAGTAACGCTGACTTCTCCCTGCTTATTCAGGCTACGGGTTAGGGTAATCTCGTTGATAGGTGTTCCGTCTTCTTTGACTGTATAAGTAGCTTGACTGAAAGCAATTACACCAGAATCAGCCACATCAATTAGGTTAATATCAAAGGATTTATCGTAGGTTAATCCGCCTTGATCTCGCGTCCGAATAGTGATAGTATGCTTTTGATGAGTTTCGTAATCTAATTTAGTTCCATCAGCGACAATTAACTGATTACCATTAATGGCAAAACGTCCCCCTGCATTATCAACTAAGCTGTAAGTAAAGGTATTATTTACGTCAGGATCAGTAGTGTTTAATGTGCCGATAACTGTGCCGTTGGGACTATTTTCATCAATGGTATTCTTGCTTATTTGGATATTTGTTGGTGATTCATTAACATTATTAATAGTAATGTTAAAAGTAGAAATAGGTGGGTCGCTGGTATTAAATTTTTGTACATAGATACCGTTTTCACTACCATCTTGATTTTCTGATGTCCAAGTAATGATAACAGAACTTCCATCTGCTAAGGTTGTTATGGCAGGAAACCATTGATTATTAGCCGTGTATTGATTAATGGCAAATTCATTACCAATCTTATTACAATTAGCGTCAAATTGCTGTCCATAAATACCATAACCACTACCATCTTGATTTTGGGATTGCCAAACAACAACAAATCCACCATTACCTAAAGCAGTTACAGATTGATAAAATTGATTTCCAGTAGTATAAGTATTAATTAGAAATTCACTGCCTATTTTATTACCAGTGGAGTCAAATTTTTGTCCATGAACACCATAACCACTACCATCAATACCATTTCCATTCCAGTTTCCAGAATCATAAGTAACAACAAATCCACCATCAGTTAATACGGCTATTCTTGGTTCAGAATAATCATAATAAGGGCTAGAATGAATTTGAAACTGATTGCCTAGCTTATTACCATTGTTGTCATAACGCTGTCCATAAAGACCCCAATGACCATTATTTTGAGGATAGGATTGCCAAGCAACGATTAAATCACCATTATTTAGGGTTATTGCGGCCGCTTGTATTTGGATTCCAGAAGTATAAGTATTAATTGGGAAATTAGTACCTACTTTATTGCCATTAGCACCATAGCGTTGTCCATAAATATTACCATCAACATCTCCTGATTCAGATGCCCAAGTGACAAAGAAACCACCATCATTAAGAGTTGTTACTGAAGGATAAGGTTCCCACCATTGGGTATCTTGAGTATAGGTACTAATTTGAAATTCACTGCCTACTTTATTGCCATTAGTATCATAGCGTTGTCCATAAATAGGATTACCACTTCCATCTTGTAATTTAGATGCCCAAACCACAACAAAACCGCCACTATTTAAAGCTGTAATTGAGGGGTTATATTGAGCATTTTGAGTGTAGGTATTAATTTGAAATTCACTGCCTATTTTATTACTATTAATGTCGTAACGTTGCCCATAGATTCCCCAATCACTGCCATCTTGTCCTTGGGATGACCAAACAATTACAAAGCCACCATCTTTTAAAGCTGTTGTTGATGATTGATGGTAGTTATCATTAAATCCTTGATTATTAGTTGTATAGGTATTAACCTGAAATTCATTTTTGACATCGGCAAGGGTAAATTTAAAGTTATCAGATGTGGTTTCACTACCGTTATGTTGATAGGTTAAAAGACCATTATCTATATCAGCTTGGCTGAAAGTATCACCTAGTTTTAAAGTTGTACTGGTGGGTACAATTCCAGTAGTCCAAGTTGCACCATAAATTGTGCCATTATTATGATTATTAGTTAAGTCTGTAACCGTATTTCCTAAACCTTCATTAAAGTTCCAATAACCGACTAATCCAGTTTCATTACCTGTTAATTGACGATTGATGTCAGCTTGAATTTCAGCTTGAGTTCTGGCTTTATTCCAGATTCTAACTTCATCAATTAAGCCATTAAAATAATTTGTATATCCTGTCCCTATATAGATAGGATTATTACTCGGTGTTGCTGAATTAAATATGGTGTATGTCTCATTAACTTTTACTCCATTTATATACCAACTAAGTTTTTGATTGCTAAAATCTCTTACAACTGCAAGATGAGACCACTGATTAATATTTAGACTTTGATTAGTATTAAATGCTTGATAATTTATTCCACTACTACCCCAGTCTCTACCAGTGACTCCATAATAGTAATGAACAGTTCCGTCAGCAGCCCAACTCACGTTTCCTTCAAGAGTAAGAGTTCCTTCGCCTCCCCAAGCTTTGTTAAAAGGATTTTGTCTGTAATTAAAATGATTTGGCTTAATCCATAGTTCAATTGTTTGATTTTCAGTAATTTGTAACGCATTAGGATTTCCTAAAGCGATATAGTCATTACTTCCATCAAATGATAATGCTTTACCAGTGGGATTATTGAGAATTAACTGACCGTTATCAGGTAAATCAGTTAAGGTATAGATAATCTCTGTGGGTAACTTATTAGTTTCAACAGCTTTAAGAACAGCATTATTAATCAGTTTTGTTTGTCCTTCATCAAGGATGATTACTTGATTAACTTCGTTGTCAACTATCGTTAAAGTTGCTTTATCTTGTGCGCCAATGGTTGCGCCGCCTGTAGCATTTGTTAGGGTTAAATCGAGGGTTTCACTTCCTTCAAATTGAAGATCATCTACAATAGGAATAGTAATAGTTTTAGAGGTTTCCCCATTATTAAAGATGACAGGGATAGAATTATTAGGATAATCATTAGGACGTTTAGCTGTTCCATCACTTAAAGCTATCGTCGCGCCAACTTGTCCATTACTTCCACCTGTACGATTAATGATGACAACATTAACAGGTGTTCCGTCTTCATTAACCGTAAATTGAGCATTACTAAATGCTAAAGTTCCAGGTTTTGGTATATCATCATCAATAATAGCGATTGTGACCGCATTTGAACTATGGGGAATACTTACATAGTCATCAGTCCCATCGAATAAGAGAGAATAATCGTTACTCATAATCTACCCCTTCTCTTAGCTGTGATTCCAAGCAAAACCGAGCGGAGATTAGTCGGAAACTAACCTACAAAAATCACCCACACTTTTACCAGATAATTGTGACTAGAACTGTTATAAAAACGTCGAGCTTGACTACATATACCCAGTCAATTGAGCGCAAATCAACTTCTTAGCTGTTCTGACACTATTATAGAAATCCTAGGGACAAAAGTTCAGTATAAATACTCAATCGCAACAAAAAGAAATAAACAATATTTTGATTGTTTATTTAGAAATGTAACAGAAAAAAATAAGGTTTTGGTCGTAGATACAGCGAGTCAAGGTTAGCTTTATTGTTATTGAGAAGGAATTTGAAATTGCTAACTTAATTCACCTAGTGGTGCAGAAAACTCCTGAAAGACTTGCTGGACAAGGAGTACGAGTTACATAGGGGGTTAAGAGGAGCAAGTTTGAGATGCTTAAGTTCCCCAAAGTCCTCCCTATGTTAGCTCCTCTCCTTTAACTTCAACTACTTGAGCAACTAAGTCAATGGATTAAGGGATAATCTCGATCGCAGTAGCTTTGATCTAGCCTACTGGACTTAGTTAGTACAGAATAACTATTGCAGGCGTTTTAAGCGTTCTTGGAGAATTTGGGCTTGTTTTTCGGCCTCTGCTAAAGCTTGCTTCGTTTTTTGGATTAAAGCTTCTGGAGCTTTTTCAACAAAGCTAGGTTTATTTAGGCGATCGCTCAAACTCTTGATTTCCCCTTCTACTTTAGCTAAATTTTTCGCTAATTTCCCAGCCAATACCGATATATCAACCAATCCGGACAGGGGGATGAGGATTTCTACCGTAGCGACAACACCAGCGATCGCCTGATTGACTTCCTCGGTTAATTTGGCCGTCAAAATTAACTTTTCGATCTTGGCCAAGTCTTTTAAGTACACTTGTCCGCGTTGCAGAATAGCTAATTCTTGACTGTTTTCTGTCTGTAAAATTGCCGTGATCGTTGCCCCCGGTTTAATCCCCGCTTCGGCCCGCAAATTACGCAACACCCGAATACTTTCTATTAATAACTCAAAAGTATTTTCTAAATCTAGATCGATCAGAGAACTATCAGCTATTGGATAGGTTTCTAAGGCCAAAACCTGCTGATTTTCTTGGGTTAAATTATGCCAAATTTCCTCGGTAATATGGGGCATAAAGGGATGTAATAATTTTAATGTCCCTGCCAAGATAAAAGCCAAAGTTTGGCGGGCTGTAGCACAGGAAACCGATTCTTTATCCTTCCATAAACGAGTTTTCACTAACTCGATATACCAATCACAGAAATCGCGCCAGATAAATTCGTATAGACCTTTTGCCGCTTCTCCCATGCCATAATTTTCTAGATAATCTCTAGTTTTTTGCACTGTTTGATGATAACGAGATAAAATCCAGCGATCGGCTAATTCTAAATTTTCTAAAGCTGGTTCTCCCAATTCTTCTGGGGTTTTTCCCTCCAGATTCATCATGACAAAACGGGAAGCATTCCAAATTTTATTGGCAAAATTTCGGGCCGCTTCTACGGATTCCGATTCATCGGTTTTACGGTTGTATTGCAGACTGATATCCTGTCCTGCTCCTGCCACTTCTCGAATTAAGGTATATCGTAAAGCATCGGTTCCATATTTATCAATTAAAATTAGGGGATCGATGCCGTTATTGGCAGATTTAGACATCTTTTTGCCGTTTTCATCCCTAACTAAACCGTGAATATAGACATCTTTAAAAGGCATTTGTCGCGTAAAATAGCCCGCCATCATCGTCATTCTGGCCACCCAGAAAAAGATAATATCAAAACCAGTGACGAGGGTTGTGGTGGGATAATAGGTGTCTAGATCAAGGGTTTTTTCTGGCCATCCCATAGTCGAAAATGGCCACAATCCCGAGGAAAACCAAGTATCTAAAACATCGGGGTCTTGTTGAATAATTATATCCTCTCCATACTCTTGTTTGGCCTTGGCTAAAGCGGAGGTTTCATCCTGAGCAACGACGAAGGGAGTATGGTTAGTAATTTCGTTGTTAGTTTCACTGATAATGTACCAAGCGGGAATTTGATGACCCCACCACAGTTGTCGAGAAATACACCAATCTTTTAGTTTAACTAACCAGTCGCGATAAACTTTTGTCCATCTTTCTGGCACAAAACGGGGCGAGTTTTCCTGATCTAAACAGGCTAAAGCTTTTGTGGCTAAAGGTTCAATTTTAACGAACCATTGGGTAGATAAAAGGGGTTCCACGGGAACTTTACCTCGATCGCTATAGGGGACGCTATGGCGATAGGCTTCAATTTTAACTAAAAAGCCATCTTCATCGAGTTTTTTAACGACATTTTTGCGGGCAACAAAACGATCTTGACCCGCGAATATTCCGGCATTTTCGTTTAAACTGCCGTCTAAATTCATGATATTAATAAAGGCTAAATTATGGCGTTTACCCATCTCAAAATCCTTAGGATCGTGGGCCGGCGTAACTTTGACGCAACCGGTACCGAACTCGGGATCCACTAATTCATCGGCAATAATCGGGATTTCTCGCCCCATTATCGGTAAAGTGACGGTTTTGCCGATTAAATGGCGATAACGGGGGTCTTGCGGGTTGACAGCGACACCAGTATCACCGAGCATGGTTTCGGGCCTTGTGGTGGCTACTTGAAGATAACCGCTACCATCGCTAAGAGGATAGCGAAAATACCAGAGATTTCCCTCAATGTCCTTGTTTTCCACCTCTAAATCGGAAACGGCCGACCGGGATTCGGGACACCAGTTGACTAAGTATTGACCGCGATAGATTAATCCGTCCTCATAGAGTTTGATAAAAGCAGTACGGACAGCATGGGAAAGTCCCTCATCCATAGTGAAACGTTCCCGCGTCCAATCGACGGATACCCCCAAGCGTCGCAGTTGATTAACAATGGTACTACCGGACTCCTCTTTCCATTGCCAAGCGCGTTCGAGGAATTTTTCCCTTCCTAGTTGATAACGGTCGGTTTTTTCGGCTTTTAATTGGCGATCGAGTATAGCTTGTACTGCAATACTAGCGTGATCTGTACCGGGCAGCCAGAGGGTATTTTTGCCGGTCATGCGTTTGTAGCGAACAAGTGTATCAATCAAGGCACTCTCGAAAGCGTGACCCATGTGGAGACTACCGGTAACATTGGGAGGGGGGATGACTATACAGTAGGTTTCGCCGCCTTTTTCGGGGTTTGCTGTAAATATTTCTTGATTTTCCCAATATTGCTGCCATTTCGTTTCTGTGATCTTGGGATCGTATTGCTTCGATAGTTCCGAGGTCATGATGGGGGGATTCTACAATTCTTAGTTCTTTGTCAATTGTCCCACATTTGGGAGAGATCAAATTCCTGTTTAGTTGCCAGCTAAAAAATTTTAAGAGTCCTATTAAGATAGCTGTTATCTTTTGCTCGGCTAAACCTAGCTAATTTCTGGTAACTTTTTTGTATCTCACCAGTATAATAATTGCTATAATCAATTGAGGGAGTCGATCAATAAGTGGGTAGGTATTAAAAACTTTCAGATGCCCCCCTTATTAAGGGTAGGGTTGATTCATGAATCAACCCTACTTAATAAGGGGGAGATCGGCACCCCCCTTATCAAGGGGGGCAGGGGGGATCGAACCTAAAATCCATTTTTAATTTAATTATAACCAGCTACTTAAATTATGACTATAGCAACAGATAAAAGTACCTATAGCTTTGCCGAATATTTAGAACTAGAGGAAACGGCAGCCTATAAAAATGAGTATCAAGATGGGGAAATCGTACCGATGACAGGAGGCACTACCGATCATAATAAAATTGCTCTCAATTTTGCCGCTTATTTAAAATTTGCCCTGAAAGGACAGAAATATAATATTTTTATCGGTGATGTGAAATTATGGATAGCGCAATATCGTCAAGCAACCTATCCCGATGTGATGCTAATTGAGGGAGAACCGATTTATTATGAAACTGGCAAGACAACTGTTACCAATCCCAGATTAATAGTAGAAGTCCTCTCAAAATCAACTCAAAATTATGACCAGGGTGATAAATTTCTCTATTATCGTTCGCTGCCGGAATTTCAAGAATATATTCTGATCAGTCAAAGTCGTCCCTATGTCATGCAGTATAACAAAACTCAAGAAAATAAATGGCTATTAACGGAATACGAGGGAGAAAATGCCAGTTTATCTTTAACTTCTGTCAATTTTGATCTCAGTTTTCAGGAAATTTACGAAGGAGTTACTTTTAATATAATCAATGATTAAACCAGTTGTCTAAACCAGCTTAAGTTAACCAAAGAATTAATCAATTATGACCATAGCCACAGATAAAAGTACCTATAGCTTTGCCGAATATTTACAACTAGAGGAAACGGCAGCCTATAAAAATGAGTATCAAGACGGGGAAATCATACCGATGACAGGAGGCACTACCGATCATAATAAAATTGCAGGTAATTTTTACTTTTATTTACGCCTAAAGTTACCCCAGTCTCACTATAAAATATTTATCGGTGATGTGAAAGTATGGATAGCGCAATATCGTCAGGCAACCTATCCCGATGTGATGCTAATTGAAGGTGAACCGATTTATTATGAAACTGGCAAGACAACTGTTACCAATCCCAGATTAATAGTAGAAGTCCTCTCAAAATCAACTCAAAATTATGACCAGGGTGATAAATTTCTCTATTATCGTTCGCTGCCGGAATTTCAAGAATATATTCTGATCAGTCAAAGTCGTCCCTATGTCATGCAGTATAACAAAACTCAAGAAAATAAATGGTTATTAACGGAATACGAGGGCGAAAATGCCAGTTTATCTTTAACTTCTGTCAATTTTGATCTCAGTTTTCAGGAAATTTACGAAGGAGTTACTTTTAATATAATTAATAAACCTCTTGCATAATTAATTTTTCATGGTTCAAAAACGGCAAAAATAAGGATTAAATAGCATAAAGTCTGTAAATAGACCATTTAACTGATTATTATTCATTCTTAATTCTCCTGACTCCTGACTACTGGCTACTGACTCCTAACCCCACCAACAAACTTTTTGCCGCAAACCCTATTTAACGATTTGCCTTGAATTTTCGTTTTTTTGCCAGTATTCTCGCCAAGGAAGTCCAGAAATCTATCTCTATAGGCTCAATTTCGCCGCTAAAGCGATCGCTACCGGGAAAATGCGATGTTCTTGCACTTGAATGCGTTCGTGGAGACTAGCCGCGGTATCATCCGGGAGAATGGGAACCACTGCTTGCATTAAAATTGGGCCACTATCTACCTCTGCGCGAGCGATATGCACAGTACATCCGGTCACTTTTACCCCTGCGGCTAAAGCTTGTTCCACGGCGCGCACACCCTTAAAACTGGGTAGTAAACTAGGATGGATATTAATCACGCGATCGGGAAAAGCATCTAGTAAAACCGGGGTGACAATTCGCATCCAGCCCGCCATAATTACCCATTTTACGCCGTATTCTTGGAAAGTTTCTACTATTGCCCGATCGAGTTCTTCTCTGGGTTTAAATTGACGATGATCGAGGAAAACCGCGGGGATATTGTAGTGAGCGGCTTTTTCTTTTACCTTGGCATCGGGATTATTGTAGATGAGGACAGAAATCCGGGCATTAAGTTGTTTTTTAGCGATCGCTGCTGCTAAAACAGCAAAATTGGAACCACTACCAGAAGCCATCACTCCTAAAGAGAGGGTTTCCTCTAGGGGAATATCGGCCAAACTAAGATCGGGAGAAATTAAACTGGGGGAAATTGTCATCATATTTTATAAGCGAGTTCGAGTGCATTGCAAAAGCTATTGAGGCGATTCAGCAAAGCATTATAGTAAGAATAAGCATCATCCCGTTCCTCTTGGAGATAGGCATACAAGGTTAGCTCAGGCTCTGAAGCTAGGTGATTTTTAGGGATATCGAAACCGACTTCGGTTAGGCGCGTCGATGCGATCGCAACTAGCAACGCCCCAATGGTATTGGACTCACCATTGTGAAGATCCCTCAGTCCGGGTAAGATGATCTCGGCCCCTGGCAACTCATTGAGATTCATGATTGTTTCTCCTCTGGTGGATATTCAAAACGTTCAATAAAGTTCTCGACTCTGCTTCTCAGCACATCACGGTTAAGAGAGGGTGAATCGAAAAAATCCCCATACCCCTATCTCCCTTATCCCCGTTGTTTCAAACCGGTTTCAATAGCGGCAATGACTGTTTCTATGACTTTAACGCGGGCGAAATACTTATCATTTGCCGCCACAATCGTCCAGGGGGCGACGGGGGTGCTAGTACGGGCTACCATGTGATTAACTGCCACATGGTAGAGGGGCTGTTTTTCTCGATTGCGCCAATCTTCATCGGTGAGTTTATGTTGACGATAGGGGTTAGTTTGGCGTTCGTTGAAGCGATTTAACTGTTCTTCGGGGCTGATATGTAACCAGAATTTGACTAAAACACAGCCTGAATGGGTTAATTGGGCTTCAAATTCGTTAATTTCTTGATATGCCCGTCGCCAATCCATATCTTTAGCGAATCCTTCCACTCTCTCCACTAAAACCCGTCCATACCAACTGCGATCGAATATACCGATAGTTTTGGCTGCGGGCAATTTCCGCCAGAAGCGCCAGAGATAATGATAGCGATGTTCTTCCTCCGTCGGGGCAGCAAAGGCAATCACTTGATAACTGCGAGGATCGAGGGTATCGGTTAAGCGTTTGATCGCACCTCCCTTGCCGGCGGCATCCCACCCTTCAAAGAGGACTAAAACGGGGATATTTGCCTGAAAAATCTTTAATTGCAGTTTTCTTAATTCTACCTGTGCCTCACGCAAACGGATTTTATAGTCTTCTTTTTCCAATTGGGCACTTAAGTCCACTCTCCCTAGATAATCGGGTTCCGTGGGCAGTAATTGCGCTTGGGGTGGTAGATTGGCAGGAGGTTCGATCGGTAATCGGCGCTGATCCAAAGCTTGAGCGATCGTACCGACTAATTGGGAGAGAACTTTTACCCGGGACCAACGTTGACAGTTGCCCTCCACCAATGTCCAAGGGGCGGCCCCCGTGCTAGTGTAGGTAATCATTTCCTCGGCTAAACTGGCATACTCATCATAACGTTTGGCCTGTTGCCAATCTTCCGGACGCACGCGCCAAGATTCTAGTTCATTTTCGGCGTATTCTTTGATGCGTGACTTTAATTCCTTTTGACTGAGGTGAATCCAGAATTTAGCGATCGCAATACCATCATCAAATAATTGTCGCTCAAAGGTGTTGATATCGCGCATGACTAGGGGAATCTGGGAGGAGGGCAATTTATTTAAGAGTCGATCCTCTAGTAGATGGGTGTACCAACTGTGATAAAAAATGCCGATACTGCCTTTTGCTGGCAGTTTTTGCCAAAATCGCCACAAAAACGGGTAACTTTCCTCTTGGGGGGAAGGGGTTAAAATTGGATGGACGGTAAAACCGCGAGGATCCATATAGTTAACCATTTTTTTGACTAAAGTTCCCTTCCCTGCCGCCGCCCAACCTTCCAAAACCACCACCACGGGTAATTTACATTCCCAACAGGACTTCTGTAGCGATCGCAGTTGTTGCATTAAATCTTTAATTTGTGATTGATAAGTTTCTTTGTCAAGGGAAAGAGATAGATCGAGGGGACTTAACATGATGGTCAAATAAAAGGAAAATTAGGGTATAAAGTTATAGACAAGTCAATCTCAAATAGGTATGATCGCGTGTCTCAAGTTAAACCTACCATTCTCGTTACTGGCGGTGCGGGTTATATTGGTTCCCATGCGGTTCTAGCGCTCAAAAATGCCGGTTATTCCGTCATCGTACTCGATAACTTATCCTACGGTCACGCCGAAATCATTAAGGATATATTAAAAGTTGAGTTAATTGTCGGTGATACTAGGGATCGATCGCTGCTGGATAATTTATTTGCCAGTCGTGATATTGCCGCCGTCATGCACTTTGCCGCTTTTATTGCCGTGGGGGAATCGGTGCAAGAACCGGCTATTTACTATCAAAATAATGTTAGTGGTAGTCTGACTCTTTTGCAAGCGATGATCGCCGCCGATGTGAAGAAATTTGTTTTTTCTTCCACCTGTGCTATTTATGGAATGCCGAAAGAAATTCCGATGACGGAAAATCATCCCCATCATCCCCTCAGTCCCTACGCTGCCAGTAAGGAAATGGTGGAACAAATTCTTCGGGATTTTGATCGGGCCTACGGTTTAAAATCGGTGGCTTTCCGTTATTTTAATGCTTCAGGAGCCGACCCCAGTGGTTTATTAGGGGAAGATCACCAACCAGAAACCCATTTAATTCCCCTGGCTTTATTAACTGCCCTGAAAAAACGGGATTCCCTGTCAATTTTCGGCACGGATTATGATACTCCCGATGGTACTGCTGTTCGCGATTATATCCATGTTAATGATTTAGCCCAAGCTCACGTTTTAGGCTTAGAATATCTCTTAAATGGGGGCGAAAGTAATGTGTTTAATTTGGGCAATGGTAACGGTTTTTCCGTGCGTGAAGTGATTGAAACAGCGCAAGCGGTAACTGGTTTAGATATTCCCGTCATCGAAAGTCCCAGAAGATCAGGTGATGCCCCCATTTTAATCGGCAGTAGCGATAAAGCTAAACAGGTTCTCGGTTGGCATCCCCAATATGCCGATCTCAAGGTAATAGTTGAACACGCCTGGAATTGGCATCAAAAAAGACACGCTTAACAGCGATCGAGTGCTAAACTTTAATCTTATAAGATTGAACAGTTCTATCAGTCGATAACAGTAAAAAACTGCTAGAGGCTGATAGTTTACCGCTATAAGCTTCCCTAGAATTCTCTCGAATACAATGCTATGAATAACAAAATAATCTTAATATTTATAGGCTTGACTTTTTTAGCAAGTTGTGCTGATAGTAAACAGTTTCAATGTCAAAAAATCTATCGGATTGCCAACGAAGTGGCCCAAGAAACCAAATCCTTAACCAACGCTCAAGGGACAGAAATTGACCAAAAAAGTTGGCTATTAGCCGCCGATAAAATCGAACAGGCCGCAGAAAATATGAAAAAATTAGCAGTGAAGGATACCGAACTAGATAAATATAAGACCGCTTTCGCTCAAGTTTACGAAGATTATGCCACTGCCACTCGTGAAATAATTCAAGTTATCGAAACTCGCAATAAAAACGGGGCAAAATTAGCACAGGAAAAGGTCAGAAAAGCTGGCCAATTAGAAAAGGAAACTGGCGAAGCTTTTAATACCTATTGTCAAGCACAGTAAGGCACTATTAGCACAGCTATTGTGGTGGGTTACTGAATCTTGACTTTTTACCCCAAAAATATAAGGTCTAATTGCCTATATTGTGGTGGGTTACTGAATCTTGACTTTTTACCCCAAAAATATAAGGTCTAATTGCCTATATTGTGGTGCGTTAGCGATAGCGTAACGCACCCTACGGATTAGGGTTTAATTGCGTACAAAGTGCCGACATTTTTACTGCGAGGCATCCTGGAAAAGATGATAAAACCGAATTCTTGCAGATGCTTAACTAAAGCATCGGGACCCTTTTTATGCCATTCCATCATGATAATTTTCATCTGTCCCAATTGACCAGTTGCCGCTAAAGAATCGAGGATTTCGTATTCGGAACCTTCACAATCAATCTTGGCAACTATATCGATGTCGGGATAATCAGAGGTAATACCTTTAAACACATCGGTGAAAGGTTTAAGAATTAAATCAGCTGTAGCTGTTTGTTTCGAGGCAAAAGGTTTTAATTGGTTGTCAATACCAGAAATACCAACACTACCTTTAACATTGTAATCGTATTCTACTTGAATAATTTCATCCCGAGCGCCGACTCCATAATCAAAAGCTTTAATCTTCTCCGCTAGATTAGGATTGAGGGCAAAATTTCTTAAAGCTTGGTCGTAGGTAGCCTTAAAAGGTTCGTAACTATAGACAGCTTTCACATTAGCTCGATTGGCAAAAAAGAGACTAGCAAAACCCGTATTCATACCAATATCGATCGCTACACAGGGCTTGTCATAGAGGAAATTATATACACCTAAAAGGAAAATTTCATGGGCGATATCTAAATCCTGTCCCGTCTCGATAATTAACTTAACTCCATCGATATCGATAATTAATTCCTGTTGCTCATCGATATAAAATTGACAATCAGCTAGAGCTTTTAAGGCGTTAGCTTTGTTAAAAACTTTACTAGCCAAGAGGAAATCTTGCTTATTTTTGCTTAAACTGATCCCTAAGGGTTTGTAAAAAAGTTGACCAGATTTAGCATCATATTCCACATAATTAGGATTAATATTATGCTCTGCCAACTGACTAGACCAATATTGATCGGCAATATGGGGATAAGTCTTAAATTGTCGATAGCGTTTATGTGCATCTAACAGTTTTTGATAAAGCATTGCTTGTCTAGCCTCGATTTTTTAGGATGGATGAAGGTAATTTTATGGACAAGTCTGACAAAGTTTGATAGGCTTGTCAAGAAAATCCCCCGTCTCTGAGCATCAGAAGTCAGGAAACCCATCTCAAACAAGGTAACACAGACCATCAGGAGTTAACACGCCTTGAATTACTCTGATTTTATATTTTGGTGGATATTAATCCTTTTTAGCGTTCCTTTCCTAACGGCGCGCTACCTGGCGAAGTCCTTCAATCTCTGGCGAGGTGTTTTTGATGGAGTCGGATTAGCGGCACTTTCCCTGATCCTGTTTTATTACGCCAGTCGCACCAGTTTCCTCGTTTTCATCGTCTCCCTAGCCTTTAACTACATTATGGTCTGGCTAGTGCTGAAAATGAGCGGCTGGAAAGCGAATCTCCTAGCCACTATCGTTATCGTCATCGATATTCTCGTCCTCGCCTACTTCAAGTATTTCGGCTTTTTTGTCGAGGAAATCATCGGATTATTCGTTTCTCTCCCCCCTAACTGGAAGGAACTTTCCCCAATTCCCGTGCCTAGCCAAATCCCGCCGGGGGTATCCTTCTATACCTTCCAGATGGTGGCTTTCGTGGTGGACTCCCTACGGGAAAAGAAAAAGAAACCCCTAGCCGTCCTCGATTATGTCAATTTTATCTCCTTTTTCCCCCAGATTGTCGCAGGTCCGATCGAGCGTCGCCGGGATTTATTACCGCAAATGGAGGGATTTCGCCTCAAATTTACAGGAGAAAACTTCGAGAAGGGTTTGCGTTGGCTTTCCCTCGGTTTATTTATGAAATTTGTCCTCGCCGATAACATTGCGCCCTACATCGAATTAGATAAGATGATCGACAATGCTTGGTATATCTGGTTTGAGGCCTTTTTATTCACCCTGAGAATCTATTTTGACTTCGGCGGTTATAGCTTTATTGCTGTTGGTTTAGCCTATTTTGTCGGGGTTAGATTAGAATTAAACTTTTTAGCCCCCTACACATCCCAAAGTATTAACGAATTTTGGCGACGTTGGCATATTACCCTTAGCACTTGGTTTCGGGATTATGTGTTTTTACCCCTGATGGGTTCCAATAAAAATTGGGCGCCTTTTTATCTATTCATTACCTTTACTCTTTCAGGTTTTTGGCACGGTGCGGCTTGGAATTTCGTCTTTTGGGGGGCTTACCACGGGGCATTATTATTATTACTGCGTTATCTGGGCCGACCTTTCTATGCTTTCGTCGGGAAATACGTTTCTCAGCCGCAAATTGTCTCCTGGGCTTTAACGCAATTGGCTGTCATTTTTGGTTGTCTCTTTTTCATGGAGATTAACACCAGAAGATTAATCGGCAAAGTGCTAGTTATTGCCAATCCTTTCAATTATTCCTTAGCTAATATCGGGGAGATTTTTAGTTCCTATACTCTCAATCAAGGAGCAGTTTTAAGCGTCGCTTTAGTTCTTGGTATCATTGTTTTAATCCTCGAACATCTGGCTATTGCCCAGAAAAAGTTTGAATATGAACTCTTGTTATCCCCTTGGCTGTCTAAAATATTGCTAGGTTTAACTATTCTCCTAGCTTCCACTAATACCGGTGACTTTATTTACTTTGAATTCTGATGAATACTAAATCCTTTAACCCTTTCCCCTGGTTAGCCTCTCTGGGAGTCGCTTGGTCCCTCGGCTTTGTTTATAATGTCATCTACGGCGGCGAATTAAGCTGGTTGCGGATGATGTACGAGGAAAAATCAGCGATCGCAGCCAAGGTCGAAGGACCGCGGCGTTTAATCGTCACGGCGGGATCGGGGGCGCATTATAGCATAAATTCGGAATTAATGGCCAAAGAATTGGGAATGCCCGTGGTTAACTTCGGTTTACAGGGGGATATCGGGTTAAATGTCATTGCCGCTATGATTCTCGAAAAAGCGCGCCAAGGGGACGTAATTCTGCTCATTCCTGAATATCTCATGCTCATGGATGAGGACGGTTTTAATCGCGGCGAAGGACTTTGGGGGTCCGCACCTTTTAGCGTCGCTATTGGTAAACCCGGGTTAGGTGGGATACCTTTAAAAACCATGATCGAGGACACTTGGTTATTAGGTATTCCGGGGATGCGTCCAGTCACTAAATCCACGGTTGATTTATTCACCAAAGGCAGAATGACGGGTTATCTTTCCGATCCAATGACTAATACAGGTGATCCGACTATAGTTAAGGAAAGAACGGGGAAATGGTGGCAAATGACTTTTAATACTCCTGCCTCTGCTCACTCGATTAAAGTTATTGAAAAGCTCAAGAAAGATTTAGAAGCAAAAGGGGCGACTTTAGTGGTTTCTTTGCCCTGGGTTTATGCAAAAAATGAGGGTAAAACCGTTGCTAATATTCGCAAATCTGCCGAAGAATTAAGTCGGGTTGTGCCAACAATTTATGACCCAAAAGACTTGAATATTAAGACCGATTCTACTATTTTTGCCGACACTCACTATCATCTTTTGCCCCCGGCGAGAATTATTCGTTCAGAACAATTGGTTTCGGAACTGAAACCCATCTTAAACACAACTGAGAATAAAAATCCATGAATAAACTTATAACTAAGATTTGCATTCTGGGGGGGGGTTTTGGAGGGTTATACACGGCACTCGCTCTGAGTCGATTAACAGCAGTAAAATCGGGTCAATGGCAAATAACTTTAGTCGAACCGAAAGACCATTTTCTCTTTACTCCCCTTCTCTATGAATTAATTACAGGAGAATTGCAACGCTGGGAAATTGCCCCCTCCTACCGTCAATTATTAACAGGAACTCAGGTTAATTTAAAACCTCAAAAAGCTAGTAATATTGACTTAAACAATCATCAAGTATATTTAGAAAATGAGGAAGTTATAGATTACGATTACCTCGTTTTAGCGGTGGGAGTGCGGAATCGTTGGCCGGCTATACTGGGGTTAGCTGATTATGGGCTAACTTTTCGGAGTTTAGAGGATGTAGAAAAATTACAAACAGCAATTCATGACTTAGAAACTCAAGGAAAATCCTCAATTAATTTAGCCATTATTGGCGGCGGTCCCAATGGGGTAGAATTAGCCTGTAAGGTAGCTGATCGTTTAGGAAAAAAGGGCCAAGTTCATCTAGTGGAAAAGAACGAGGAAATACTGCAAAACTTCCCTAAATCGGTGCGTATTGCTTCCTATCGTTCCCTTTTAGCCAAGAATGTTAGTCTCTATTTAAACACAGGATTAAAGGAAGTTGCAGCTAATTCCATAACCGTATTTAAAGATAATAAAAATGAGGTTATCCCCATTGATTTATTATTGTGGACAGCAGGAACCCAAGCACAAGATTGGATCAATAATTTAGATTGTCAGAAAACAGCACAAGGCAAATTATTAACCCGTTCCAGTTTACAATTAATCGACTATCCCGAAGTTTTTGCCCTTGGGGATCTAGCCGAAATTTATCCGAGTAAACAGGTAATTCCTGCCACGGCACAGGCAGCCTATCAAGCAGCCAGTGTAGTAGCCAAAAATATCTCGGCAGTGATCAGAAAAAAATCGCCCCAACCCTATTATTATCTCCATTTAGGTGATATGTTAACCTTGGGTAAACAATCAGCCCTTGTCTCCAGTTTTGGCCTTAATATTACTGGTAGATTAGCCGATATAATGCGTCGATTTGTCTATATACTGCGTTTACCCAGCAAACGCCATCAGTTGAAAGTGTTTCGACATTGGGCGAAAAAAATTCTTCTCCGACTCCGTTATTCACAGGTGTTATCTAATACTAAATCCGTTGAGTATAGGCTACATATCAGGAGAGGCAAAAGGCAAAAGGGAGAATAAATAATCAGTTCCAACCAGGTTGTTAGCCCTTACACAATTGGCTACAATAGCCCTACACAAGCTACGAGAGAAAAGTATGCCTGAATTAAAAATTAGCATTAGTGAGGCTGCTCACAAAACGCTGTTAGCACTCGTTGACTCCTCTGGGGATACGCTCCCAACAGTATTAGACAAAGCCATCGAAAATTATCGCAGATATGTTTTTCTAGTTCAAGCGAATGAAGCCTTCGCCGCCTTAAGGAAGAATGAGACTTTATGGCAAGAGGAAATTTCTGAAAGGCAGACATGGGAGCAAACTCTCGCTGATGGAGTAGAAGGGTAGTGGCAGAAATTACCAGAGGAGAAATATGGCTAGCAGACCTTAATCCAGTAAGGGGGCATGAACAGGCTGGTAAGCGTCCGTGTTTAGTGATTTCAGCAGACCTGTTTAATCAGGGTGCATCTGGCTTAGTTGTTGTTTTGCCAGTAACTTCTAAAGACAAAGGAATCCCTTTTCACCTAAAAATGGTGCGTTCCCAAAAATCGATCGGTGGAGCAGTAGGCTCCAGATTAGGGAACGCACCCTACAAGCTCGGCGTACTACAAGCTCGGCGTACTGCTACCCAGTGCCTTCGGCATCGCACTATGCAGTGCCTTCGGCATCGCACTATTTCAGTCTCCGTGCAAGACCATCAGCGGCCTTGAGCATCTTGGGTATTCGGAATTGCCCAGCCATTGATTGAATGTGTTGGGCAGCTACGTTGTATTCGATGCCGATTGCTGTGACAAAGAGAGGCCGCTTGCTGTTTGCGCGGAACACTTCGACCGCGTGTTCCGAATCACGATAACGGTTCTTGGCAACGCCGACGATGACGGCGGGTTGCGTCAGCGAACGGTGCAGATACGCACCCAAACCTGGCGTAAGGTCACGAGAGAGATGGCAATAGCCATCAATCACATAGGTGTGTACGTCGAACCCGATCTGCGTGATCACCCTCAGCAGCGGCGACAATTCCCGCCTGTAGAACTTTCCTGGTTCGTATGCCGCCACAGGTTCTTCGGTCGCCGTGCGGCTGGCAATTGGTTCCTCAGATTGCCATTCTTTGAACACAATTGCGGCAGCGTGTGCCGCAGTGTCGGTGTAATGGACATCGAGAGCAGCAATCATCGGAGGCCACCATCCAGAAAATGAACCGGCTTACCGGCAATTATTGCGTCGAGGCAGCCTTCCAATTGAATTGCTTCTGGTAGTTCTTGAGCTTTTTGTACAGGTTTACTTAGAAGTGTTGATAACATTTCTTCTCTTCTCTTGAAAACATCACTATATGTTAGACGGAAAGTTTCCATATATCACGCCGAATACACATTTGTTAAAAAAAAATCTTTCCGCCTATTACTCTCAAATGGAGCAATCGCAAGAAACTTTCCCTATATTACGCCCAAAAGCGTGTTAGCCAGATTAGTTTACTGCAAACAATCTACTTTAAAGAGACTTATCACAGAAGCCTTCTAGGGTTCTAGCAAAGATTCTTAGATATGACGGCACTTTGTCACAAAATTTCACTATTATTTCGGGTGCGGTGATTTGTTATAGCGGTTTTCAGTCTAATAAGGTATAGTAAATCCCTTGTTATGCCGCTGCAATCCTTGTTTTCAAATACAAAAACATGAATCTGCCTGTTATTGATGTGCCTCCATATACGCTCGTAGCAATTGATTGATCTGTGTTTGATAGCCATGCCCTTGAGACTTAAACCACTCTAATACATCGCTATCAATGGGGAGTGTAACTTGAGCCTTGGCTTTTGTAGCAGGTAAACCCCGCCGCACTACCGCCTTAGCAAACATTTCTGGCGTAATCTCTGGACAATCTGATAAATCAATATCTTCATCGCTCATCGCATCCAATCGTTGCCAATCAGTTTGAGAGTTGCTCGAAGTAGGTTCGTTGTTCATATTTCGTCGCTTTTCTTGCAGAAATAATACGGGTGCAATCCTCCCGTTCTGTATGGACAACGGCAATCACTCGCCCTTGCAACAAACCGAATGTGACAAAACGCTGCTCTCCATAACCGTAACGATCGTCCTCAACCGTTACAATATCCCCATCAAACACGGCTGGAACATCGGTAAAATCTATTCCGTGCTTACGAAGATTAGCAAGACGTTTTGCTTCATCCCATTCATATTCCATAACCGAACGACAGCTACAATAACCAATTGTAGTTATAAATTGTCGTTACAGCTATCCATGCCAAGCAATGTTTATCGTGAATGAATGCCCCGCAAGCAACTTCAAGCCACTGTCCTAACCGAGGACTTGCCGCATAACTACATATTACAGGTCAACTTTCTATATAACACTCTCCAGAGTAACGATATGGATCAACTTTCTGTACATCACCCCATTTAGGCGCAATCGCAAGAAACTTTCCCTACATCACGCCCAAAAGCCTGTTAGCCAGATTAGTTTACTGCAAACAATCTACTTTAAGGAGACTTATCATAGAAGCCTTCTAGAGTTCTAGCAAAGATTCTTTATCTGACTGCACTTTGTCACAAAACTTCACTATTATTTTGACACTCTTAATAGTTGGAGAGGAAACATTGATCGCTAAGTCTGGTCAATTTTTGTCCAAAGCATTTGAGGAAATGACCTGAATAAATAGCCAGACATGGCACTATTTTATTTGTTCCCCAAAAGCTTGACATCCTCGCACTTTTGGCAAATTTAAGACTATTGAATAGGGGAAATTAACTGATAATTAATACAAATTTGGGGTGCGTTAATTTAAGCAATAACACACCCTAACTTTGTATTAATGCAAGAAATGACGAATGCCTGTTAAGACCATAATTAAACCTAACTCATTAGCGGCATTAATTGAATCCTGATCTTTTAAAGAACCTCCGGGTTGAACAATTGCCTCGATACCAAACTGGGCCGCCGTGCGAACAGAATCATCAAAGGGGAAAAAACCATCACTAGCCAAATAGCCACCTTTAGCCGCTTCCCCTGCTTGTTCAAGGGCAATTTTCACCGAACCAACGCGATTCATTTGCCCCGCACCAACGCCTAAAGTAGTTTGATTTTTTGTCACCACAATAGCGTTAGATTTAACGTGCTTAGATACTTTCCAAGCAAACAGTAATTCCGCTAATTGTGCAGGGGTAGGTTGTTTTTCTGTCACCACGCGCCAATCATCCGGAGTTTCCACCACGTCATCGGCCGCTTGTACTAGAAAACCGCCAGCGATAACTTTTACTGTTTGTTTTTCTCCCCTGCTTAAATCCGGCAGTAATAAAATCCGCACTTTTGACTTTTTAGCGAGTATATCCCGGGCTTCGGGGCTACAATCGGGGGCAACCACGCATTCTAGGAAGGTTTTCGTTAATTCTTTAGCGGTTGCTTCATCTATGGCTTGATTTAGGGCAACAATACCCCCAAAAGCCGAGATAGCATCGGCATGAAAAGCTTTAGTATAAGCTTCCACTAAACTACCACCGATCGCCACTCCACAGGGATTAGTGTGTTTCAAAATAGCGGCAGCCGGTTCTTCCCTGCCGAATTCGGCGATTAAACGGCGGGCTGCTTCTAAATCGACTAAATTGTTATAACTTAGTTCTTTTCCCTGTAATAAGGTCGCTTTTCCCCAACCTTGAGCCATTGTACCACTGCCGTACCAAGTGGCACTTTGGTGGGGATTTTCGCCGTAACGCAGGGTTTGCAGGGCATTTCCCGCCAAATTAAAGCGAGTCGTTTCCCCGTTTAAGCTGGCGAAATAGGCAGCGATCGCACCATCGTAGGCATTGGTTAAAGCGAAGGTTTCCCCCGCCATTTTTTGACGGAATTCCAGGGAGATTTCGCCGTTATTTTGCCGTAATTGGCTTAAATACTGCTCGTAATACTTCGGGTTACTGATGACAGTCAAATGGGCGAAATTTTTAGCCGAGGCGCGTAACATCGCCGGACCGCCAATATCGATTTGTTCGATCGCCTGAGCGGTGGTAACATCAGGATTAGCGATCGTCTGTTCAAAGGGATAGAGATTAACCACCACCAAATCAAAAGGACGAATTTGATTAGCCTCCATTTCCGCTAAATCTGACTGCCAATCCCGTCTAGCCAAAATACCGCCATGGATGCGAGGATGGAGAGTTTTCACCCTTCCGCCCAAGATTTCAGGAGATCCTGTATATTCTCCCACTTTAATCACGGGAATTCCCGCCGATTGGAGCGTTTTGGCGGTTCCTCCACTGCTAATAATTTCAAAATCAAATTCTTCTGTTAGCTGACGGGCAAAGTCAACTATTCCGGTTTTGTCAGTGACGCTGATCAGCGCTAAACGTCCCATAGTAGTGATCTATAAGCAACAATCTCAGTATATCCCAGCCCTAACCCGTTAAAAATTAAAAAAAGTAGGTTAGTAAATAATCAGCTGCTTCTATATTTTCGTCTCTCAAATATCAACTTATGCCAAGGAAATTTGTAAACTCCTCCTTGAAAGATTTAGTCTGAATTGTTAAAAAATACAGGATTTTTCAGGGTAACGAATTCGATCGAGATTAGTGAAAACCTCTTGGCAACCGTCATCGCCAAATGTTCTCAGATTACCATCATCTAGGAGAGTAGCCACTTCTGGTAAACTGGTACCACTGGTACTTAGTTCGAGGTTATCTCAAAATAATCTGGAGGACGAGCTTTTCCCTCATGTCTGACGTTTATCTAATTGGTGGCCCCAATGGTTCCGGGAAAACCACCGTCGCTAAAAAACTTTTACCCAACTTTTTAGGCGTTATCGAGTACGTTAACGCCGATGAAATTGCCGCCGGACTCTCACCTTTTAATCCTGAGTCGGTTGCTATCCAAGCAGGACGGTTGATGTTAGAAAGACTGATAACACTGAAGTGCCAAGGAATAGATTTTGCTTTTGAAAGCACCCTGGCATCCTGACATTTTGCCCGTTTTTTGAGAGACTGTCAAAGTTCTGGCTATAGGCTCAATCTTATTTATTTTTGGCTACAAAGTCCAGAATTAGCTTTAGAGAGAGTTCACAGAAGGGTAGCCAGTGGCGGTCATAATATTCCTGAAGATGTGGTTCGTCGTCGTTATGAGCGGGGACGCATTAACCTCGTGCAGTTGTATTTACCTTTGTGCGATACTTGGGTTATCTATGATAATTCTGGGGATGAACCGCACTTAGTTGCTGCGTTAGGATTTAATCAACCTCCTATTATTTATAACCCAGACACCTTCCGAATCATTACCAGAAACTAAAATGACTGAACCAACCTTAACGGAACTGCATCAGAAAATCGATACAGGTGTTAGAGTCGCAATCGCAGAAGCAATTGAGAGACACCGCCTCTTAGGAGAGTCTATCAGCATTTTCAAAGATGGCCAAATTGTCACCTTAACAGCCGCGCAAATTCCGCCAAAACCTGCCAAAAAAACGGAAGTGTAAAAAATTGGTTGACTGTCTCAAATTTCACTATTCGCGGCAATTCTATCAAGACTAGAAACGAAAAATAAGCAATTTAGAAGGTTTAAGGCGGGATTACCCGGATGCTAATCTTAGTTTTAACGGAAGATTACGCTGTAGCTAATCCAATCTACTCAACTATATTTTTCGAGGTTCCCAAAGATTTTCAGTCGTGATACAATATTAGGCCGATGTCTATTACAGCGTTTCTCATAAAGATGAAGTGTAACCTGATTCGATATCGACGACCGACTCCTGACTACCTAAAATGAAAACTTCGTACCTCACCATTAAGATAACTGATATAAGTGCGAATCGAGTGGTTAAGTTCTCGATTATTTTTTTCTTATCTGCTATTTTTGCTAGTCTTAGTTCACAATTTTTGCTTCTTGCTTCTAGTTCACAAGCAATTGCTCAAACAAGTAATTTAAGCAACCAATCTTCTCCAACTTCCAATGAATTATTGAATGGAATAATTATTGCAATTGTTTCTGGAATAATTGGATTTCTTGCCAATTTTATTATTGAACTACTCAAGAAAAAAAGTGAACCAAGAAAGCAAATTTCTTATAGCAAGCTTGTCAAAAGCGGAATTATTGGCAATATTGAAAAAGATATCGAGAACAAAATTGGTATCTTGTACAATGGAAAGCCAGCACAAAATATGTTTTATGCACTTTTTGATATTGAGAATACAGGTAATCAACAAATTAAAAATCAAGAAATAAGATTTGAATTCACAAATATCGATGAAGTCTTAGATGTATTTTACTGTCCCCAAAAAATAGAACCTGAAATGGAGCTTAAAGAACTTACCGAAACCAGTCTTGGCAAGCATGAGAAAAAGTTTAGAATAGGTGTTATTAAACCACAAGAAAAACTAGGATTTAGATTTATTGTACAAGGACTGAAAAGTCAAGCTCTGGACTTCAAGCACCACACTAAAAATGATGATGATGTACGTTTTATCAAAATTGAAGAAAAAAAAGTTGCAGACGACATTGAACAGGTAAGAGTTTTCTTGACGAATTGTCTTTTTGCTTTTGTGTTGCTACCTTTGATAAGAACAAGTTTTTCTTCTATCTCCATTATTGATATTTTTATATCTCCCTTGCTATCATTAGCCAGTTTGTCAATTTTTGTTTTTTTAATACTTCCACGTCTTGAGGCATTTATAAAATCCGTTATTAATCTAGTATCAGCAACATCAAATAAACAGTCCGATGTACGATGCGGGGATATAGGAATGTTAGTTACTGGAGGTTCTGTAAACGTTGAAAAGCTTGCATTATCATCCGATGAAAATGAAGTAATATAACTGTCGGTTTTAACGGTGGATTACGCTGACGCTAATCCACCCTACTGTAGGATAATTGTCTTCTAGCTTCGTAGAGGATGACAGCAGTAGCGATCGCAACATTTAAAGATTCCACACCACCAAAGAGGGGAATTTTCACCGTTTCATCGGCTAAAGTCGCTAATTGGGGTGATAAACCGGCTCCTTCATTGCCTAATAATATTAAAGTCGGACGGGTAAAATCAATCTCCCAGTGGTTTTTTGTGGCTGTGGGTAAAGTCGCAATCGCTTTTACCCCCTGTGCTTGATATTTTTTCACTAAAGCCGATAAATCCGATTCTACCACTAGGGGCGATCGAAACCATTCCCCAGCCGAACTGCGGATCACTTTCGGGTTATCGATTTCGACGCTATCGAGACTTAACCAGATACCCTGTACTTCCGTAGCCACGGCAGTGCGGATAATAGTGCCGAGATTACCCGGATCCTGCAATCTTTCCAAAACTAAGCCCAATTGTAGCGGATTTTGGGGGACTGGATGAAGGTGATCACGGGAAATAGTGGCAATCACACCATCGGGATTAACCGTGGTTGCTAGGGAAGCGAGGACTTCCGGGGAAACTATCTCGACTCGTTTGGCTTGATTTGGAAGCTTCTCCGCTAATTCTCCCTGTCTTTGCTGCCACTTTTCAGTATAACAAACCGTCTCTAGGGAACAATTCAGGGCTAAAGCCGTCTCTAGTAAGTGCGTTCCCTCAATTAAGGACAAATTCTGCTCTTGTCGCTCTCTAGTGCGGTGTAGCTTGCGAATTTGCTTGATTAAAGGGTTTTGAACACTGCTAATCATAGCCAATCGGATTTTTCACCCCGCTAGGGCTGCCCTAAACAACTGCGTCTTGAGGGAGATAATGCGGAACTCGGGACTTGAACCCGAAAGTCTTTGCAGACACTAGAACCTGAATCTAGCGCGTCTACCAATTCCGCCAGTTCCGCATTTTTCTTTCACAATCTTTTATTATACTATCGGACAATCCATAAGTCAAGATAGTTCAGATAATTAAGACAAAAATCGCTTTTCGGGGTAGAATCACCAATAATTTCCTCAAAAATCTGATAAAATGCAGTGTCATTTTGCCGAAGCTCTCCTTAGCCAAGACTGCCAACCAAGATAAATGAATCATCCTATGACCATCGATACCGAGCATCCCTATTTAGAAATTCAAGGTCGTCACTCTCTCAAGGGTGAAGTCAAGATCAGTGGTGCCAAAAATGCCGCTCTAGTGATTATGGCGGGAGCTTTACTCTGCTCCGACGAGTGCCAGATTAGTAATGTACCTGCCCTGGCCGATATCGAGCGGATGAGTCAAATTCTCTCGGCTTTGGGCGTGCAAGTCCGTCGCACCGGAGATAGACTAGAGATTGATGGCAGAGACCTCAAACAAGCTCAAGCACCCTACGATCTCGTCTCCCAGTTGCGAGCCAGTTTTTTCGCCATCGGACCGATTTTAGCCCGTTTAGGAGAAGCAAAAGTTCCCCTCCCCGGCGGCTGCGCCATTGGGGCCAGACCAGTGGATCTGCACGTTAGAGGCCTACAGTCAATGGGTGCAGATGTATTAATTGACGGCGGCATGGTACACGCCCGCGTTAAGGGTAATGGTCGTCTGAAAGGCGCGAATATTTATCTGGATTATCCCAGTGTGGGAGCGACGGAAACCCTAATGATGGCGGCGACTTTAGCGTTCGGGGAAACCATTCTCGGTAATGCGGCCCAGGAGCCGGAGGTGATTGATTTAGCCAATTTTTGTGTTTCCATGGGGGCAAAAATTCGCGGTGCCGGGACCAATACAATTGTCATCGAGGGAGTTTCCCGTCTGCACAGTACCGATTACAGTATCATTCCCGATCGCATTGAAGCTGGGACTTTACTGATAGCCGGGGCGATTACCCGCTCGGAAATTAGTCTTTATCCCGTGATTCCCAGCCATTTAGCTTCGGTAATTGCCAAACTGCACGAAATCGGTCCGGAAGTGGTGGAAGATGGTCCTAATCGTCTCCGGATTATCCCTAAAGACTTAAAAGCCACCGATATCGAAACCCTGCCCTATCCCGGTTTTCCCACAGATATGCAGGCCCAATTTATGGCTCTATTAACTTTAACCGAGGGCAGTAGCGTGGTTAATGAGACGGTTTTTGAAAATCGTCTGCGTCATGTGGCCGAATTAAAGCGTCTGGGAGCAGATATCAAGGTCAAAGGAAATGTGGCTTTAGTGCGCGGTGTGCCTTTCCTCTCTGGAGCGCCGGTGATGGCCACGGATCTACGCGCTTCGGCAGCTTTGGTGGTGGCAGGATTGGCAGCCCGGGGGACTACTATTGTGCAGGGACTCCATCACCTCGATCGAGGTTACGATAATTTAGAGGGTAAATTAAGAGCATTAGGGGCAAATTTACGCCGGGTTGATCCTTTAGCCTTAGAATTGGCTACCCTGACCCAATCTTAATAGAAAAAGGGCGAAGCATTCGGGCAATAACCTATCGCTGAAACCGGAGATTTCCTATCCGAATGCTTCGCCCCTACAGATATTATCTGACTTTTTCACCGCCTATTCATCTGCCGTAAAATAACGCTCTAGAAAATCGAGAGCATGATTTCTTAAATCATAATATTCTTGAGTTTCTCGCATGGCGTGACGATCCCGGGGATGGGTAAAAGGAACCGTTAAAATCTCACCGATATTAGCATGGGGCCCATTGGTCATTAAAACAATGCGATCGGACATGAAAATTGCCTCATCTACATCATGGGTAATCATAATCACCGCTTGCCGGTGACTCTCCCAAATTTTCAGCACTTCCTGTTGTAATTTTCGCTTAGTTAAAGCATCTAAAGCCCCAAAAGGTTCATCCATCAATAGCATTTTCGGTCGAGTTACCAAAGCGCGAGCGATGCCCACCCGCTGCTTCATTCCGCCGGAGATTTCTTCGGGATATTTATCAGCAGCGGCCGTTAAATGCACCATAGCTAAATGTTCATTAACAAGGCTATTTTTTTCAACTTTACTAGCACTTTTAAGAACTTCATCCACCGCCAAGCGAATATTTTCTCGCACTGTCAACCAGGGCAAAAGAGAATAATGCTGAAAAACCATCATGCGGTCAGCCCCCGGTTTACGAATTAATTTTCCTTCTAAAGTGACCTGTCCCGAGGAGGCTTGTTCTAAACCGGCGATAATTTTTAAAAGCGTCGATTTGCCGCAACCGGAATGACCGATCACCGAAATGTATTCCTGGGAACTAATAGTCAGATTGACCCCATCAAGGACAACAAAATTGCTGCCATCAGCCTTAGGATAAGCTTTAACGATATTTTTAATCTCTAAAAATTCTTCCCCGGAAAAGGAACTTGAGAGCGGGTTAGGAACAGAGGAGAATTGGGTCATAATAATTAATTATCCCTGCAAATAAAAGAATTGAGGTGAATTGGCGCGAATTTCAAAACTGTTGAGATAACCGACGAGATCGCTAGGATCAAAAGCTTTTTGATCGATAAAAGCCCCCGGCGGTACGACGTAATAATCTTCGCTGGGACAAATAATACCCATATCGTCGGCGATTTGACGGTATAAATCGGTTTTCCAAGCTTTTTTAGCTACTTCTTCCGCATTTTTGGGTATTGCAGCAATCTGTCCCCAGCGAGCGGCCTGGGTGATTAACCAAAGACTTTCGGATTGCCAGAGAAAGGTAGAATGATCGTGATCGGCTTTGGCAATATCTTTTGGCATGGCGAAAAAAATTGTCGTCGCTAGATCCTCAACCAGACGTTTTCGATCATCGAAACCCCCATAGTTGTAATCCCCAACGATGCCGGGGCGGGTAAATTGTGGTTTTGCCCCTGTAAACGAGCGCCCGGAAATGATCGTCGCTACTTCCTCTCGATTTTCAGGTCGATCGCAATACTGACAAGCTTCAATCATCGCTTTGACTAAAGAGCGATAGGTTTTCGGGTTTTCTTCGATAAAAGACTCCATCACCGCTAGAATGCGATCGGGGTGTCCTTGCCAGATTTCCCGTCCCTGGGCAAAGGTAAAACCGACCCCTTCGTTACCGGTAATCGCCCTAGTGTTCCAGGGTTCGGCCACCATATAAGCTTGCATTGTACCAATACGCATATTGTTGACCATCTGCGGCGGCGGAATAATCAAAAGACGAAATTCTTCGATCGGATTAATGCCCATCGATGCCGTCAGGTAACGCAGGAAGTATTCATAGATGGAGGAACTCAAGACCGCTGCCCAGATGCGCTCTTCCGGGGGGATACTCTGGAAATAGGCTTGCAGTTGCCGGCCCGCTTGCTCAAGATCGCCATTATACTCTCGCCAAGGTCGAAGGCCAAAATCCCACATCGGCCGGTTCATGGTCATAGCGTTACCGTGACGATGAATAGTCATCGCCCCACACAGAGGGGCAACCCGCGCCCCTTCTGCCCCCGTCCTCGCATTGGTAATCGCCCCGGAGACCACGGGAGAAGCGTCCAAGCGTCCGAAGATAATCCCATCACGGGAATTCGCCCAACTTGCTTCCCGACTGAGGGTGACATTCAGTCCATACTTGCGAAAAAAGCCTTTTTCCCAGGCGACGGCGAAGGGGGCGCAATCATTGACGGGGACATATCCCACGGTGAGGTGAGGTTTTTCTAGGGTTTTCGGATCGATAATCGGGGTTACGGCTAGGGCTGCCTCGGTTAATCCCGTCGGGTTGCGACTGGCATTGATAGTACAGGCAGTCAGACTACCAGTAACCAAAGTCGTCCCCAATCCCTGAAGGAAGGTACGTCTAGATATGGGGGGAATCATGGTATTAACTGCCCGGTTTAGCGGGACGATGGGTGACAAGGACTTGTAAACGGCTAATTAGGTAATCGAGGATTAAACCGGTAACGCCGATGACAATCACCGCCAGAAAGACGGAACTAAGGTTTAAGCGATTCCACTCATCCCAAAGAAAAAACCCGATTCCCACACCTCCGGTTAACATTTCCACGGCTACGATGACTAGCCAAGCAATTCCTAAACTTAAGCGCAATCCCGTAAAAATGTAAGGCAAACTAGCGGGGAGGATAATTTTAAAAATCTGGCGATATTTGGGCATTTCTAGGACTCTGGCCACATCGATATAGTCTTTGGGTACACTACCGACTCCTAGGGCTGTATTAATCATGGTTGACCAGAGGGAGGTGATGAAAATCACAAAAATGGCCGAGGGTTCCGCGACTCCAAACATGGCCAGAGAGATGGGTAGCCAAGCTAGGGGAGAAACGGGGCGTAGAATTTGAATGATCGGATTGAGGATGAGCATAGCCGGCCGGGATAGCCCGATGAGAAACCCGACTGGAATAGCCACTAATGCTCCCAACAGAAAACCGATTAAGACGCGTCGCAAACTGGCCAGCAATAGCCAACCGATGCCGAGATTGCCCGGACCGCGACGATAGAAGGGATGGAGAATATAATCGAGATTGCTAGTCAAGGCCTGCCAAGGATTGGGCATCAATTCACTTCGGAAAGTCGCAATTACCCACCAGAGGGTAATCAGACCGATAAAACCCATCGCCGGATACAGTACCACATCCTTAAACAGCCAAGCTTTCGCTTGCCTGCCTGTGGCACGCCCAGCGACTAAAATAGCCGCAATATTCATGTTATTTACCCTTGTATAAGGATCGAGGTACAGATAATGAGCAGTACCAACCAAGAATCCTGAAAGAGCCAGAATATTTGCAGGAATATCTCCTATTCTGTTTCTCTTCAGTCTTCCCCCAATGCCGACGAAGTTAGCTGACGGGCTAGGACTGAGAGATGTCCTTTTCATTGACTGAAATTCGCCCCAAATTCGGTTCCTCCGCTTCAACAGACCACGGTTGAATTAGGCTGACTTACTCTATTTGCCCAGAATGATAACATATTCGATCGAGTTGTGGGAAAATCCCGGTCGCCTCTGATACTAAATCCTTTTTTAACAGTATGATTAACTCCCAATCCAACTTTAAAAACCCACTCCCCACTTCCCCAATTCATAATTCATAATTCATAACAGGAGTCCGCAGCGATCGCATTTACCAAATCTTAGCCATTACTAATACAAACCCCGGCAATTCTGGATCACCACTAATGGTTTCAGGAGCATTTAAAATCTCCGGTTCTCGATGGGGACGATAAATATAGACTTGGCGATTTTGGCGATCTATTAACCAACCCAATAAAGTACCATTGGCAATATATTCCTCCATCTTTTTCTGCAAACTGGATACCGTATCACTAGCAGAACGTAATTCAATGACAAAATCGGGACAGATGGGGGCAAAAGAGGCTTTTTGTTTTTCTGTTAAAGCATTCCAGCGTTCTAATTTAATCCAAGCAGCATCGGGTGAACGAATTGCGCCATTGGGCAGCGTAAAACCCGCACTAGAATCAAACCCAAGCCCCGTTCCATCTAGTTCTGACCAGTTCCCCAGTTGCAGAGCTATATTAAAATTGCGATTACCCGTATCTGAAAAAGCAGGAGGCATAACGATCACTTCTCCACTAGCACTGCGTTCAATGCGTAAATCTCGATTGGCTAAACAAAATTCATAAAATTGCTCCTCCGTCATCGGCATAATCCAAGGAAGATCAATCATCAAAGGAGCCGAGGTCGCTTGTACAAGTAGTGTCGTCATATTTTCGCCCTACTCAAGAATTACATGAGTTAACAACTGAATGCCCTTCAATCTTAACTTAGCTCTTGTCAACGGCATTATTGACTACTAAAAGATAGAAGGCGATCGCTCTTAACGTTGCTAAAGAAGCCTGACGGAGAGGAATGTAAATATTTAAAAAATGTAGCTTAGAATACAGTTCGGGGGGGGAAATGTGTATTGTTTTGCTATTCGCATTATCCTGATGTTTATCATGAAAAAGAAAAATATATTTGCAGTAGGTATTACAGTATTTACAACAGCTGTATCCTCTACTGTGTTTGCTCTCGCTTTTTTTCCATCTAGTGCTTTAGGCGAAGGTATTACTGAAGAACAGATAGTAAAAACTGAAGTCAATCTGCTATTACAGTCAATAATAATCAAAAATGACATTTTGCTGTTAGGAAGTCAATTGCCTTTCTATTCTAATAGTGTGTTTAGCTATTCATCTATAACAGATGATCGAGGCTGGACAGGTACTCTTACAGGAACTTATGCACTTCTTCCTATTAATGTAACTTATCGTGGAGTCTTAGTAGGCGATCCAGAGTTGGCTTTTGACAGTGAAGGAACAGTGGGAACAGATGTATGGAGTGGAAAGGGAAATGGAAAACTTGAGCTAAGTCCAAAAGATCCTATTAAGAAAACTGTCGGGGTGACAATTAATCCATTTAAACAGGAGTTAGGGGTTACAGGAACCGTTTCTAATGGGTTGGTAAGTGCTTCATTATCAGCACTCAAAAATTTTGATGAGAAAAAATTGCGTTTAGAAGCCGCAATTGGTGTACTTAGTGTAAAAGGAATTCTTCCTGCGCTAGCAGAAGCAGCATATAATTTTGACTTATTTCAAGATACTCTTAATTATGAAGATGGTGTAGAGGTAAGGACATTGTTTGGATTGTGGAATAGACGAAAGATAGTAAGTTCTGGAACTTTTTCTAACCCTGTTGTTATTGATCCAAGCACAGGTCAACCAGTTATTGATCCAGGTACAGGTCTGCCAGTTAGCAATCTTCCTATTACTAATAATGTTACCTTCCGACCTGTAGCTATCCCCGAACCCTCCTCAATCCTAAGCCTCCTCGCCCTCGGCACACTCGGCGCAGCCTCAACCCTCAAGCGCCAATTAAAGCCCACCAAATCAGCCGAGAAGGAAACGACAAAAGTAGGCTAATAGCCTTAAAGTAAAACCACAACCTTACACTAACAAGAACACTACTCAGGAGTAAAAAATGAAAAATTGGACTTTAGCCTTGGCTCTTGGAACTGCCGTAGTAAATACAGCAATAGGATTGGGAGTGAATCCAGTCTCGGCAGCGATTTGGGATGTATCTTTTACAATTGCAGATCCTCTGGGTACAGAATACTTCAAAGGACTGTTTATTACAGAGGATACACTAACCACAGTTTCAGGATTTACTGGGTATCGCGTCATCGATCTCGTCAATGGGACACAGGGGACAAACCCAATGGGTGGAAACCAGGCGGTATATTTGTTACCCGTGGGAGAACCTTTTCCACCTAATCGCGAAACATTAACTAATGACAATCTTTTTAATACACAAAACCTAACTTTTAGTCTGGGAGGAATAGCCTATCAAGAACTAGGTGGTGACGAAGTATATAACCTTTATTATGAGGGGGATTATAAAGGGTTTCCCTGGAAGAAAAAGATACCACCTAGTCCACCTCTCATCTTCGTTGATCAGCCTCCTAAGTTTCCTATCCCTGCACGGATTTTAACTGTTACAGATTTTCGTGCCACTTTAGTTCCCGAACCCACCTCAACCCTCAGCCTTCTCGCGCTCGGCACACTCGGCGCAGCCTCAACCCTCAAGCGCCAATTGAAATCCTCTAAATCCTCAGAAAAAGAAACCACAAAAGTCTCCTAAAACCATCAATAAAATCCGATAATTCCCCTTCATTAATTGGAGGGGTTTTTATCAGTTGTCATACTAAATCCGTTGAGTAACGCACAGAAAACGGGTTTCTCCGAGAAACCCGTTTTCTACTCATGTGTTCTGCGAGCGAGATTTGCCCATAATTCAGCAGATATACTACCATTAATGCTTGGGAATAGTTTTTCCTAGCTTAGGGGGATTGAAAGTTTAATTTTCCCTCTGTTATTCAAATAGAATTATGAAACCCTCTTGCTGAAAATGATTGTCGTGAGTTAACACTTGACTGATTTTTAAGCGCTGCATGACCGTCATTGAAATACAATCTGTCAGGCTATATTCTTTGTCTGGACGGCGGCGGTATAACTCGAATCCTTGCAGGAATGATTCTCGGTTTTGCGGAATGACTTGAAGGCGGGGATTCTGGAGCAGATCATCGATAAATTCGACAGTACGCCGCTTCCGATTTGCTCCCCGGACTGACATAAAATTCAGTAGCTCTACCAAAACTTCATCCGTCGTCACAAGTTTAACATTTTTGAGACTGGACGTAACTTCTCTGGCTCGTTGATGCCAATTATCTTGGGGATTGATTAAAGCAACCCAGTAGAAAGTGTCGGCAAAAATTTGTTTCATTGCCTTTTCTTGGGACTCCCATAAAGATAATGGTCATGCTCTTCTGCACCGTCAGATGGAAGCGGCTCAAGTTCTTCTTCAGGGAAGTTCAGATTCAACCTATCAACTATCTTTAAAATTGATTCTCCAGTCTCCTCTTGAGATATATCAGAAGCCATCAGATGAGTTTCCAGGGCATCTTTCAGTCGATTTAAAACGCCTTCTAGAGAGCTATCCTGGTAATCAATTGCTGCTAATTCAGGAGATTTGAGTGAATATCCGTCGGGATTCTTGGAGATGACAATGCTGATTTGATTGACCATAATCCTTCCTATCTCAGGCTAATCAAGAATTGGGACTTCTTTAGTCTAGCAAAATAAGCAGGACATTTAAGGTTCTTCAGGATTTGGAAATGATTGTTCATCGGGAATTTTAATTGTCTGTTTTTGAGATTGGGACTGAAAGTTTAATTTTCCCTGAATCTTTCTAACAGTTCTGAGCGAGATAAATTAGCCAGAGAAAGAAGTAACCCGGTGCGTTCCGAGATGGGAAGTTGGGCAATCTGTCCCACCAGACCAGATAATTCTGCATCTAGGGGGCCAAACCGTCCTTCCAGAAGACTGGTTATCAGCGATAGTTGTCCTTCTAAACTGCCTCGTTGTATCCCTTCTTGTATCCCTTCTTGTTTCCACTCTTCTCGTTGTTGTAAATAAGCTGGTGATAGGTTCATAATCTCCTCCTGTTCTTCGGTACTTAAATTATCTCTTAATT
>NZ_JACJSW010000198.1:0-35714 GCF_014698375.1 Microcystis flos-aquae FACHB-1344
ATAAAGGGCTTTCAGACTATCGGTTAGTTGAATCAGGGATGCTGGTTTCATGCGAGTTCCTCACTCTGAGGATTTTCCCATTATTATAGGATCAATCATTCTCTGTAATTCTCTAAAACCAGTCCTGGGATAGATAGATTGGATGATTCTTCGATAAGCTCAGTGTATGTTCTAAACTCATCGACTTCAACACCAACCAGTGCATAACGGAAGGTGGGGGCAAATACTAGGGACTGATAGAGTAAAATACCTAACTCTGTCGTTGAATAGGCACTTTCAGGGCCGTCTATTCCCACTTCGCTAAGATTATTTGGTGAAATGCGACACCACCAATTTTCTTCTATGTCTTGGAATATGTCTGTGCGACATTGGCACTGGCGACCATTTGACAGCAACAATGACATTCCCTGAAAATGTTGAGCAAATTTATCGGCCTTGCTCTCATCAGAACCACATTCTGCGGATAAACTAAATATCCATGCCATTTTCATAGACTCCTATTGTGTGTATGCCACTAATCCACCTTTTCCCAATATTTTTGGGTCTTTGCCAATGCCGCTTCGTACCTTTCTAGAGCCATTGTAACTCTTGGCATGATGCTAACGTGGGTTGGGCTATCTTGGACAGCCTGTAAATCTCCTGTAATAATGCTGTCATCAATCTGCCACAAAGGAGCTTTGCCCATGCCGCCAAATTTTGGCTGTAACTGCTCACTTTTCACTCCTCACCCCCTCACGAACCAAAAAGCCTGTAAACTTGATTTTATAAGGTGGATTTGCTATTATTTGGCTCTTGCAAGCGATGCAAGCACTCCTGAACTGATAACACAGGTACCGATGAATTCAAAAACCCTTGATTATCTCGGGTCAAGATAGCATCAAGTCCTTGAGCTACAGCACAAGCAACCTGAATCCCATCCTCATAATCAGCCAAACCTGAACTAAACGCTACCTCTAGAACCTCCCGGTTTACAGGGCAGATTTCCATTGCTGTCAATGTCTCTGAAACTGCTTGCCGTGCTTGCTCAATACTGCGCGTGTGTCTTCGAGCAATGTAAAAAATGTCCGTGAGGGTTGTGGCTGTGACATACCCGACGATCTGACCGGAATCGATCGCCTGAAATAGTCGTTCTGCATCTTGGAAAAATAGCTCTCTCTGCAATAGAAAATCTAGGAGAACATTAGTATCAATTAAAACTCTCACTAAAGGTATTTCTCCAGCCGACGCTCTTCCAACATGGCAGCTACTTCTTGGTCGGTTGGTGCAAGTTGGTCTGTTTTGAGTAAGCCACGCATCCGTTGAATTGCACCAGCACGATCAGGTCTAGCAATTGGGGTACTCTGCAAGGACTCAATAATGGCGCTAACCAGCGCAAGTCGCTCGCTCGGTGATAGCTTAACCGCTTCTTCCTTTAGGTCTTGTAGTAACATAGACATTCCTTGGGGCTGAATATTCTGGAATTTCTTAAAAATAATTATAACCCTGATTTATGATCAGGGCTGTAGGGCGAGTTAGCAACAACGTAACCCGGGGAATATCAGGAAATTGATGGTGCGTTACACGAGAAAAAATTAGTTAATCAATAGGACTAGGTCATTGGCTCCTAAAAATTAGGATTTCTCTAACAGTTTGCGGTAGTCAAACACGCGAATGAGCGTCCCTTTTTTGGGTAAATCGGCGGCACGAATCCGTAATTTATTGTCCTCGATCAAACGGATATTTTTATCCTTGACTAACTTGAGAAACTCATCTACAGACACCAATTCACAGGCATTTTTATCGGCGGCACTGGTGAAGTATTGAGTTGGTATAGCAATTCGCGGTTGTAAAACTTCGATCGCCTGTTTTGCTTCTTGGGGATTATAATTTTTTGGACCACCTCCCACGGGAATAAAAGCTAAATCCGGCGAACCTAGGAGAATTCTTTGTTCTAATTCGATTGGGGCCGCTGCCCCCCCTAAATGGACAATACTAATCCCCGCTTGGGTCCAACGCCAGGCCACATTCATACCGAAACGTTGCCCACCCATGCGATCGTGGGCGATACTAATACCCTGTAGTTTTAATTTACCCAGATCGTAGGCCCCCGGCTCAAACAAAATTTTCGGATTACCGGGTAAACCCTCGGCCGCCCCTTCATCCCACAGTTGACTACTAATTAAAACGATATCTGCTTCTACTTTTGGCAAAGGAAAACCCGCCGTACAACCAATTGCCCGGAAAGGATTAACTAGGACTCTTTGCCCTCCTCCGGTGAATAAAAAGCAACTATGACCCAACCATTGAACTAAGAGGGAATTATCGGGTTTTTGGGGGGAAGTGGGGTTAGTGGGTTTCGGTTTAGTTTCCGCTAAAACTGAGCTTACTGCCACGGTTAAGAAACTTGCCCCCGCCGATAAGATAAAATCTCGCCTTTTCATAAATGTAGATGCAGAATTAATCAATTGAAGGTTAATTTCAGGGGTTGGGGATTAGCAAACACTAGAGGGATCGCAGAAAGTTTCTTAAAAGTTCCTTGCCAGCAGTGGTTAAAATACTTTCGGGATGAAATTGTACTCCTTGAATGTGGGGGTAATCCCGATGACGGACTCCCATGACCGTGCCATCTTCTACCCAGGCCGTGATCTCTAAATTATCCGGCATGGTGGAGCGCTCGATCACTAAACTATGGTAACGGGTGGCAGTAAAAGGATTTTCTAAGCCTTGAAATACCCCTTCATTGTTGTGATAGATTGGGGAAGTTTTGCCGTGCATTAAGACCGGGGCCCAGACCACATCCCCCCCGAATACTTGACCGATACTTTGATGACCGAGACAGACCCCCAAGATTGGCATATAGGGGCCAAATTTGGCGATTAATTCCAGAGATATGCCCGCATCGACCGGACGACCTGGACCGGGGGAAATGACAATTCCATCCGGCCGCATTTGTTCGATCGTGGCCAGATCGATTTTATCATTACGATAGACCTCGATCGGCACGGCGATCGGGAACTCGGAGGCTAATTCTCCCAAATACTGGACTAAATTGTAGGTAAAACTATCATAGTTATCGATGACGATTATCAAGAGTCTCTCTCCTTTCTTTAGCCTCGCTCAGTATTTTCATTCTACACCCCGGCTGTCTCGATCGAGATAGCCGGGGTGTAGGGGGTAGGCTATTTTTGAGCAGTCAGCTAGAATCTGCCCGGAATTGCTAATTAGGGTTGGCTGAATAAATCTAAAAACCTTATCCAACAAGGTTTTTAGATTTTTTTTCCCTCAAAAAGTGCCGACCATTGGAGTGATTGGGGGGACAATTCAGGGACTTTTTCCCTAAAAATTAGGTAATTGACTCCCTGAAAATGGGTAAAACCCTACACCCCACACCCCACACCCTGCCCCCACGAAAAACTTTTTGCCGCAAACCCTAATCACAGCCTAAACTATCTCTGGTGGCCACTCCCGTGACCGGATTAATCCCATCGGCCCGTTCACACATTAACTTGACCTGATAGCTATCAATTACCGCGTTAGTGAAATCGGCCCAGGTAATAATCGTGTCTTGACACTCCCCACCGTAAAACGGACGGGGATTCTTGGTTCAACGACAGGGCTTAAAAATCTAAAGGAAGTGTAACCTTCACCCTACGACCAAATACCCCATCTAAAGATGCAAATATCGAGCCAGTAGCAATAGACCCCTAGCGGCCTTATCTCCCCAAGCGTAGATTATACTGTTCGGGTATGCCCTACCCTACAGTTTGAGTTTTCAGGGTTATGGGTGCTAGTTTTCGGTACTCGTTAGAGTCCATACGTTTTTTAAGAGGTTATTCGCTCCTCTGTGCAAGGAAGCCCAACCACTGGCATGAGCGTCCTGGTGTTTTTTATACCGCTCACGGGCGGTTTAACTTAAAGGAGGCTACCTTTGGTCTGCTGATATTGTAGTCTACTGACAACACAATGTCAAGACCTAATATCTTACAAGTGAGACTTTCTGACGAAGAACTAGAAAAACTCAAACGGTATGCTCAACAAAAACAAATTTCTGCTGCCGAAGTTGTCAGGGATTGGATTAAAAAGTTAAAGTAATCAAGCCGCCCTCCGCTCCGCTAAAGGGCGGGGTTTTCAACCCAAATTTTCGATAAATCGGCCCCTTCTAGGTTAACTCCCCGCATCGCAGCAGCGGCGAAAACTCCTCCGCGTAAATCCTGATGGGAAAAATCCCGATCTTGCAGCTGGGCAAAACTATAGTTAATCGTTTTATCTTGGGCCAAAGCCACCGGACGGGCCGCGAAAAGTAGCCAAAGAATCGCCAGCAAAATAATTAAAACCAGACTGAAAAAATTTTTCAACATTGTTACTGTTGAGCGTCGAGAAACTGGGCCACATCATCACCCACCCGAATAGTTAGGTCTGAGTCTAAAGCACCAGTGGAGGATGATTCTACTTTACCGATTCCCAATTGATTTTTCAAGAGGTTAGCGGACTGAATATCACCTTTTTGAGCAATAATTGCCGTGGTTTCTAGCTTTTGGGAGGAGTCATCGCTAATATAAACATTTGTGTAGCCCTGTTTGGCCAGATAATTGCGAGTACGACGGGCTAAACCTTTGGTATGGGTGGCATTTTGAATGGCAATCCGCAGACTATAAATGGAGGTTTCTCCCCGCGAATAGTTATCGGTAAAATTATTAGCCACAATGGTTCTAATTTCGCGACGGTTCAAAATCCAATAACTGCGACCATCGTATTCATCGAGGTTATTAAACCGGCCGGGGAGTAGGATCATTCTTAAGTCATCCTGTTTAATTTCCCGGCCAAAATTAGCGATAGCCAGCATTTCCTCGACGCTTAAATTCGTATCGATATATTGTTGTAAAACCTGTACTGCTTTCGGGAGACTGGGGAGAATTGTCGGACTAAAAATCTTTTGTTGTAGTGCTTTTAATAAAATTTGTTGTCTTTGTACGCGACCGATATCGCCGTATTGCTGGTTACGAAAACGGGCAAATTGTTCGGCTTGGTCGCCGTTGAGATTTTGCCAACCCTCTTGTAAATCAATTTCTAATTTTTGGGTGACATCTTTATGATACATTCGTTCGGGTACATAAACCTCTACACCCCCGACTAAATCGACTAATTCCTTAAAGGCATCGGTAGTCACCCGGACATAGCGATCTACGGTGACATCCCCTAAAGTATTACTGACCACTTCCGCCGCTAGAGTTGGTCCACCGTGAACATTGGCATCGTTAATTTTAGTGAAACCGTGGCCAGGGATTCTGACGCGGCTATCGCGAGGGATAGACAACATTCTCACGGTTTTATCGCTAGGATCGAAGCGCACTAGGAGCATGGTATCGCTGCGACCTTTAAATACATCGTCGCCGTTTTTGGCATCTAAAACTCGATCGATGCCCATAACTAAAATATTAACAGGACGAGAAAGCTGCTGGTTAATTAAGCTATTCCAAGCTTGAGCCTCAAGGATGTCTGTTTGGGTGGGAAAAGTCGTTTTTTGGAAGATAGCCCCAATTGGCGCCGGTAAGGGACTAATTAAAGCGACGGCAGCCCCAACAGTGGCGGAAACTAGGGCGGTAAAACTGAGGGTTATTCCCCAAAATAAGCCCTTTTGCAGGGGAGATGCTTTTTTTAAACCGGACATGACCGAACTGACCACCGTGAGGGTATTTTCTGAGTTTTGGCTGTATTCTTGCTTTTCAAACCGCCCCGAAACATTGGCCATGAACTAACCTCAACATCTGATTAAAAGCTTACTTTAGGATGTGACTGCTGATCCATAGAATCTATCTCTAGCGCAAAAGTTCCAGATATTGGTCACTCCCCCCTCGCTGGCTATTGTAACATATTGTTAAGGAACCGGCTATAATAGACCTCTTGTAAAAATCAAAATTTGTCTTGGTTGGTTAGGAGTCGGTCGTCAGTAGTCAGTATTCAGGAGAATTAAGAATGAATAATGAGCAATTAAATGGTCTATTTAGAGATTTTATGCCATTTAATCCTTATTTTTGCGGTTTTTGAACCCTGAAAAGTTAATTAGGCAAGAGGAATTTGAGGGATTCAGTTCGGTTATAGATTATCTCTGTGGCCAAGAATTAAGAGAGGTGGAAACTTGAAGATGACAGAACTAAGGTTATTCTCCTTGTTTTTATCCCTTAGCTTTTGGCTAGTTGGGCATTTGTTTCTGTCAATAAATTCTGATCTATTTTTTATGAAAATCATCTCTATTCCCCCATCATCGACCCAAGAATATCTCTGTATAAGAGACTTAAATCTCTACAATTCTCCCAGTTGTCAAGAGTTAGCTACCCAAGCACAACAGGGAAGACAATTAAAATTTATTTCCCTAGAAATTACCGAAAAAGGGCTACAAATTCAGCTAAGGGAAGATAATTATTTAGCTTGGTTATGCGGAGAAGATTTAGATGCAATTGCGGTGGCCACCACAGCTTATCAAAAAATTCCTCTAACTCGTTCCGACATAGAAAAACATATTCCTGAGATTATCACTTTTACTCAGGAAGCAAGGAACCGTACCAATCATTATCTCTGGGGTGGAACCCTTGCACCTAATTACGATTGTTCAGGATTAATCCAGGCTGCTTTTGCCACTTTTGGTATTTGGTTGCCGAGGGATTCCTATCAACAGGAGGCTTTTTGTCAAAAAATAAACCGAGAGGAATTACTCCCAGGAGATTTAATTTTTTTTGGTGATAAAAGAGTTAATCATGTGGCTTTATATCTAGGGAATAATCAATATATCCACAGTTCAGGAAAAGAAACAGGTAACAATGGTATCGCTATAAATCTACTTACTGATGATAGGGATAGCGTTAGTCGTCATTATTATCAAAAATTATGGAGTTTCGGTCGAGTTATGCACAATTAATCAGTTATCAGTTATGGGTTTACTGTTCACTGTTCACTCCTTACTCTCCCCCATAGGTAATCATGTCAGAAAACATCTCCCTAAGCGGTCTGTCAATTCGTCGTCACATAGGAGTATTGATGTTAACTATAGCAGTTATCATCATCGGTCTTTTTTTTCTAAATCGTTTAGAAGTGGACTTGCTTCCTTCTATCACTTATCCCCGCATTAGTTTAAGGATGAATGTACCCGGAGTTTCCCCGGAAGTCATTCTCGAAGAAGTCACTAAACCCCTAGAAGAAGGAATGAGTGCCACCGAGGGAGTAGTGCAAGTTTATTCAGAAACTCGCGAGGGAAGGATGCGAGTAGATTTATTTTTTCAACCGGGGGGAGACTTAAATGTCGCTTTAAATGAAGCTACCGAAAGTTTTAATCGTGTCCGACAAAATTTACCCGATATTATTGAGGAACCGCGCTTAAATAAATTTGAACCCTCTCGTTTACCCGTCTATGAATTCGCTGTCGTTTCTGATACCCTACCCCTAAAAGATTTAAGATTATTTGCCGATGAAGAATTAGGGAGAGAATTAGGATTTGTGGAAGGAGTGGCAGTGGTGGACGTGATTGGGGGAGTTAGAGAAGAAATTCAAGTTAATATTGACCTGCAGCGATTACAATCTTTAGGAGTGGGATTAAATCAGGTTTTAGACACCCTAAAAAGACGCAATCAGGACATCTCTGGGGGCCGACTAGAGGGAGAAACCGGGGAACCTTTAACCCGTGCGGTGGGGAAATTTAAAAACGTAGCGGATATCCAAGATTTAGCACTGACCGATAGTAATAATCCCGAAGAAAAAATCTATCTGCGGGATGTGGCCAGAGTTATCGATGGGACAGAAGAACAAAGAATTTTTGTCACCCTAAATGGAAAAAATGCCGTGAGGGTTAGCGTCCAAAAACAACCGAATGCGAACACGATTGCTGTGGTAGAAGGGGTCAAAAAACGCATTACAGAATTAAAAAAATCCGGGTTAATGACCGGGGGAATACAAGTCGTCACCACTAACGATGAGTCTGTATTTATCCAAAACGCGGTCAATAACGTGGTTTCTTCGGGACTAGCGGGGACAATTTTAGCAGGATTGACTGTATTCGTATTTCTCGGTTCCCTGCGACAGACTTTTATCATTACCCTAGCGATTCCTCTTTCTACCCTCGTCGCAATTATCTGTATGAAGTTATTCGGGTTATCGATAAATGTGTTTAGTTTGGGAGGATTAGCACTAGGGGTGGGTATCGTGGTGGATAATTCCATTGTCATGCTGGAAAATATTGCCCTCAAAGTTAATCAAAACCAAAATAAGCGAGATTTTTTAGAAATTGCCCGGAATAGCAGCCAAGAGGTAGAATCTGCTTTATTGGCCTCCACTGCGACTAATCTCGTCTCTATCCTGCCATTTTTATTACTGGGTGGTTTTATTTCCCTGCTGTTTAACGAGATTATCCTCACTATCAGTTTTGCTGTGGCTGCTTCTCTCCTCTGTGCGTTAACTGTTGTTCCCATGTTGGCCAGTCGTTTGTTAAATATGGGGGTTTCCAGTGGCATTCAGCGATTTTGGCTCTTAAGAGTCTTTAGTCAACGTCTAGAAGGTTTAACCATCCTCTACGGTCGTTTTTTAGCTAGAATCATCCGCTACAGAATACCTGTTATCCTACTGGCCTTTTTAATTTTAGGGGGAAGTAGTTTCTATCTCTGGCAATATATCCCCCAGGAAGTCTTTAGTCGTATTCAAACCGGACAGGTGAACGTTTTTGCTCAATTTCCCCCGGGTACCAATTTAAATACTAACCGTCAGGTGATGCGGGAAGTAGAAAAGATTTTATTATCACAACCAGAGACTAAGTACGTTTTTACTACCAGTGGCGGTTCTCTTTTTGGCACAACTACCAATGAAAATATTTTGCGTGCTTCTAGTACGATTAATCTCAAACAAGGCACTAATACAGAAGCATATATCGAACGGATGAGCAAAGCACTAGAGCAATTAAACCTCGTTAACGTGCGTTTGCGTCTCACCCCCGGTCAAGTGCGCGGTATTATTCTTAATAACTCTCCCTCCGTTGGTGCTGACGTGGATGTGATGTTACAGGGACGAGATGGGAAAACTTTAGAGCAAGCTGGTGAAGAAATCCTCAGTATTCTCGATGAAAAAGTCCCTAGTGCGCGTTTTCGTGCCGATGCTGACCCCAGACAACCGGAAATCCAGATTAAACCCGATTGGATCCGCTTAAATAGTTTGGGATTGAGTACCCTGGAAGTGGGACAAACGGTAAGGACTGCTATTCAAGGATCGATCCCCACCCAACTGCAACGGGGAGAAAGATTAATCGATATCCGGGTGCAATTGGACCCCAACTCGCGGCAAAAAATTAGTGACATATCACAAATACCTATTTTTGTCAATAGACAAGAAGACTTAAAATTAGCAGATATAGCCCGGATTGAAGGGGGAAAAACCCCCGGAGTCATCCAGAGAATCAATCAGCGTCAAGTTTTTATTATTATCGGCAGTTTAGTCGAAGGGGCGAAATTAAGTGACGCACTCGCAGGGGTACAATCGGTTTTAAATTCCACTCCCTTACCCGATGGTATCAGCATTTTACCCAGTGCTGCCGCCACGTCTAATCAAGAAATTCAGGGTTCTTTGGGTTTATTAGCGGGTTTATCAGTATTTTTAGTCTTTGTGGTCATGGCCGTGCAGTATAACTCACTCATAGACCCTTTGGTGATTATGTTAACCGTTCCTTTGGCCCTAGCGGGGGGAATTTTCGGACTATATTTGACCAAAACCCCGATTAATGCCATTGTCATCGTCGGGGTGGTTTTATTGGTGGGGATTGTGGTTAATAACGGGATTATTATGGTGGAATTGGCGAATCAATTGCGGCAAGAATTCGGTTTTACTCGACTACAAGCTATTTTAAAGGCCGCTCCCCAACGTTTACGACCGATTTTAATGACTACCGTGACCACGGTTTTAGGTTTATTTCCCCTCGCTTTAGGATTAGGAGAGGGGGGACAATTCCTGCAACCTTTAGGAATTGTCGTTTTTTCGGGTTTGTCTTTAGCAACTCTGTTAACTCTGTTTATTATTCCCTGTTTTTACGTTTTATTCTCTAGAAAATAATCTTCTTGGACAGTGGGGTGTGGGGTGTAGGGTGTGGGGTGTGGGGAAGTGGGGTGTAGGGTGTGGGGAAGTGGGGAGAATAAATAAAAAGGTTCTTCGGTTTGTGTTATGCAATGGACGGGGGTTATAAGGAATGAAACTCTTATAGAGAGAGACATTGCTGCGATTTTTGTCAACTGTCTTCGATCTAGAGCGAACTAATCAATTCAGTCTTTTGCCAGATAAGGATTTAGTCGATTTATGCCACCCGCTCGAACCATACCAAGTAACGAAGAACCAATAAAAACAATCTCCCGACTCCTGACTCCTATCTCCTGACTCCTGACTCCTGACTCCTGACTCGGAGAATACTGTCTCCTAACCCAATGTTGGTCAAAGATAAGCAAAAATTATTGACTGACTCCAAAAACTTGAGAATATTTAAATTAACATTTCGCAATATTTATAAATTCTTAAGAATTAATTGAGAAAGATTTTTATTTAACAACGATGTTACAATGGTTACAGCGATTTGATAGAATTTCATAGTGGGTTATTATGTGCTTTTTTGGGCAGCAATGGCTCAAACCCTTGCCACACCTACAAGGTGATCCTAATTAAGACAGGTAAATCAGTCAATTTCACCCCTAACGATGATCTTTTTTTTGTGTAGTTTTATTGCAAAAAAAAAGTTTTTTTGACAAAAAACACAAAGTATGATAGGAAACCAACGTATTTCTGGCTGCCAGTAGTTATTGTAGAGTGGGAAGTGGGGAAGTGGGGAAGTGGGGAAGGGGAGCATCTCACCTTTGTAACCCCTAAATCAGGTTTTATGTCAAACTATTTTGAAAGCCTTACTAGAAACCAGTTTGAGGGACAAGTATAATTACTCACTTGTATAAAAATGAGATGCTCCCTGGGGAATGGGGAAGTGGGGAAGTGGGGAGTATTTTCAGTGATCAGTAAACAGTGAACTGAAAACTCACATCTGATAACTGATAACTGATTCAAGGCTGACTCCTAACCCGACAAAAAACTTTTTGCCGCAAACCCTAAGTTAAATAAGCGATAGTTACCCCCGAACCCCCCTCATTTTGGGGTGCTAATTGAAAGCGTTTTACCTGGGGATGACGGGATAGGAAATCGTGAACACCTTGACGCAATTTCCCCGTACCTTTACCGTGAATAATCCATAATATACCCGATGGGGTGGCGCGGGTGATCGCCTGTTCGATATCCGTTTCTGACTCTGCCACCCTGGAACCGCGAATATCGACGGTATTATTAGCAGTACGAATTAAAGGAGTCTCCTGGGGTTTTGTGGGAGTTTGTGGCAAATTTTTGGCAGGTTTTGGCGCAGTTTCCACTTTTTGACCATCCAAAGACTCAATCTGGTCTAAGGGTAGGGTCATCTTCATCATCCCGAAACGCAGGGAAATCTCCTCTGATTCCGGTGAAATTGCTAAAACTTCGGCAGTTTGTCCCAAATTGGGCAAGCGCACCCTTTCCCCCACTTGCGGACGATAATTAACCTTAGTTTTTTCCGTTTTTGGTAATAACCTTTCTGCGATCGCAGTTAACTCCTCTGTGGCTTTTTGGGCATCTTTACCGGTTTTTGTTCCCGCTTGCAATCGGCGAATAACGTCATTAATCTCTGCTTTTGCCGATAATAAAGCCTTTTGTATCTCCTGCTCCTGATAACGCTTTAATTCTCGCTCTCTCTCCTGTAGAGAATTGGCCCGCGTGGAAACTTCTGTATAAAATTTCTCCGTTTGTTGGAGTAATTGACTAGCTTCCTTAGCTTTTGACTCCTGTTCCCGTCTTTGCGCTTCCAAACCAGCAATTACTTGATTTATCTCCTCCGATAACCCCCCCAGATGATTTCTCGCTTCGGCCACAATTTCGGGACTTAATCCCAAACGCTGGGCAATAGTTAAAGCATTAGAACGCCCCGGAATGCCCCATAATAGTCGATAAGTGGGGGAAAGAGTGCGATCATCAAACTCTACCGAGGCATTTTCAAAGCGAGAATCTCGATACTTTAACGCTTTTAATTCCCCGTAGTGAGTGGTAGCCACCGTCAATAAACTATGATCAGCGAGGTATTGTAAAATAGCGATCGCTAAAGGACTTCCCTCAGCCGGATCCGTACCTGCTCCCACCTCATCGAGTAAAACCAAGGAACGAGAATTTAAAGCCGCTAAAATGCGGACAATCCGGCGAATGTGACCCGAAAAAGTCGATAAACTCTGTTGCAAAGACTGTTCATCCCCGATATCGGCTAAAACGTGATCGAACCAGGGTATCTCTACCGGTTCCCGCGCTGGAATAAACAGGCCCGCTTTCGCCATTAAAGCCGCTAATCCGAGGGTTTTTAAAGTAACGGTTTTTCCGCCGGTATTTGGTCCGGTGATGGCAACAACGCGAATTTCTGGGCTAATCTGCACATTTATTGGTACGACCTCCCCCCCCTGTTCGTGGTGTTTTTGCCACCAGAGCAAAGGATGACGCAAATTCCGCAAAGTAATCGTTTCTGAACCATCGATAAAGTGGGGGGGATTACCCTCTAACCATAAACTGTAACGGGCCCTAGCGGTGGCCAGATCGAGCCTAGTAGCGATCGCTAGTAAATATTCTAAGTCGTCAAAGGCTTCGGCGATTGTATTACTTAACTGCCGCAGGATTTTTTCTTCTTCGATTTGTTCCTGACGACGATATTGCCGCAGTTGATTGCCTTGGTCAACGATAGAGTGAGGTTCAATGTAAAAAGTCGCTCCTGTGCTGGAAGTATCGTGAATTATCCCCGGTATTTGCTCTTTTTGTGCTGCTTTGACGGGAATCACCCAGCGGTCGCTTCTTTGGGTAATGACCGCTTCTTGGATAGCACCGCCCTGTTTTTGCATGATATCCTGCAATTTGCGGTAAATTCGCTCTTTAATCACCTTCATTTGTCCCCGAATTTCCCGTAATTGGGGACTAGCGCGATCGGATATCCGGCCATCTTCATCGATACAACGGTGTATTTCCTGTTCTATCTCTGGATAGGTGCGAATTTCGGCTACTAACTCTTTTAAAACTGGTATATCTTCCTGTTCGTCAATTAAACGCCGTAAACGTCGCACTCCGGCCAAAGTCGTGGCAATATTTAAAAGTTCCTGTCCCGATAATAACCCCCCCAGATGCGCCCTTTCTAGGGCATCACCGATGTCGGTAATCCCATCAAAGGAAAGACGACTATCTAATTTTTGTTCTAAGCTATAAACTTCTTTGGTTTGGCAGAGTAGGTTTAAACTTTCCTCTTTGCTTTCTGGTAACGGCAATTGACGAATCGCGATCGCACCGAGTTTAGTCGCTGCAAAAGTAGCTAGGTGTTGACATAGCCGCGGCCATTCCAATAATTCTAGGGTTTCGTCTTGAATCAATTTTGTAGTTTTTTATAATACGCTTTGTATTTCTAGTCTAACCAGATTTGGTCTGATTTTTACAGGAGTGGGGTGTGGGGTGTGGGGTGTGGGGTGTGGGGTGTGGGGAGATGGGGGGATTTCAACTAATACCCCAAAACCCTAACCCCCTAAAACCCTAACACCCAACCCCTAATCTGTATCTAAATTCCTTTCTGGAGAGAGAATTGCACCTGTTTAAATTCTTGTTTTAAACGTTGTTTGAGTTTGTCGGGGATGGGACGGGAACCGTAGGCGGTATAATAACCAGCTAGAGAGTTTAAGGCTGTTTGCATAGTAGTGAAAGAACGCAAACCCCCGGATTTTTTATCTCGTCGGTAGAGGGAGATGTAATCGTTGATTTGTTCCTTTGCTTGCGACTCAACTGCCGCTTTATTCGGGTCATCTTTGACTAAATCAAGGGCTGTGGTTAAAGTTTCAATCACCGTCAGGGTATCCTGTCCATAATTGCCGGTTAACCGCGAACTACTAGAACAACCCATCAATCCGATGACCAGGACGAGAACCAAAGCTAATAAGCGAGAAATGTAAGGTTTTAGAGACATATTTTCAACACCATAAGTTAATCCCAAGTCACCTTATCCTATCAGGAAACCGTGACCAGTTCCCCAGGAGAGTTAACTGGCTGCAAAAATCAGGGGTCAACTGGGGGTAAATAGCCAAAATATAGGCTTTTTGGGCGGTAAAAGCCCTATTTTTGCCTAAAATTTCGATTAGTCAGGGGTCAACTGGGGGTAAATAGCCAAAATATAGGCTTTTTGGGCGGTAAAAGCCCTATTTTTGCCTAAAATTTCGATGCCATCAACCCGGAGTGAGTTGATTCTGGACTAATTCCAGCTGCGATAAAAATTCTTCGTTGCTTTCGTCCGGTTTCGAAAGAAAGAAAGTTACATTTTGTCATCTTTAGACCGCTCAAGCTGGAACTAGGGTGAAATGGGCAGTTTGACGGTAAAGCTTGTTCCCTTATCCACTTGGCTATCTAGGGCGATTTCGCCGCGGTGGAGTTCGACGCATTTTTTAACCACTGCTAACCCCAATCCCGTGCCGATAATATTTTCCACATTCTGACCCCGATAAAAGGGTTCATATATCTTACCTCTATCTTCCTCGGCAATGCCGATCCCGTGATCCCGGACTTGAAAAACAATGCGATCGCTATCTTTCCACAAAATCAAACTAATCCCTGCTCCTGTGGGGGAATATTTAATCGCATTTAAGAGTAAATTACTTAAAATCGAGTAGAGCAGTTTCTCATCTAGATAAGGACGGATCATCAATCCCTGACTGACAAATTTAATCGGGGTATTATTTTTATTGATAAATTGAAAATCTTCGACTAAATTTAAACAAAAAGCTTCAATATCGAGCGGCTCTAACTGACAACTGAGATTCCCAGATTCTGCCCTTGTTAAAATCAAAATATCTGTTAAGAATTGATTCATTAGCTTGACAGAAGACTGGATTCTATATAGGTTTTTTCTGCTCGACTTATCTGCATCTTTTAAACCATTTTCTAATAACTGCGAGGCGGAAAGAATCACGGTTAAAGGAGTTCGGAACTCATGGGATATCATAGAAAAAAGCTGAATTTTTAGATCGGAAAGTTCTTTTTCCTGTAGTAATAACCGGTGAATTTCATCACTTTTTTGTCGCCGTTTCTCTTGCCAAAAAACTAAAAGATAAACTCCGCAAATAATCCCAAAACTGATAAAAGTTCCCAGTAAGCCCAAAAGAGAATTTTCGCTGATACTATCCCTAGAACTAGCGATGCTACTTCTTAAATTCCTTTTCTGACTAGCTTGTAAATAGGTAAGAAGATTTTGAAACTTATCCCGGACTTCGACACTTTTAACCGTGATTGCATCTTGAGAAATATCATCGGATCGATCGGATTTATAGGTGGCGATCGATTGATTAAATAGAGCAATTCGCCGATACATTAAATCCCCGATCTGAGTCACCATTTCCCGCTCGAAATCTGTGCCGTTTTCTAATTGTTTAGCCAGGAGTTGCCAGTTAGATTGCATCAAAGCGATCGCCCGATGATGACGGCTTAATTCCCTAGGGCTGCCAGTTGTGATATAACCCCGTCTTCCCGATTCGGCCACCGCCATGTTAGCGTAAAGATTACTGAGATTATCGATGATCTCGTAGGTAACTTCCACCTCGGCAGCGCGCTGACGCAGGGCGAGGGTATTGCGATAGGAAACTAGGCTAATAGTTCCCATCAATAAGACAGTTAGCCCGAAACCTCCCGCGATCCATTTTCCTTGTTTGAGCCAATTCATCAGGAGTTAACCGACGCTATTTCCAGCTTACTCTATCTAAATGGAGCAAGAGGACTCCCGTTAAATTTCTCCTTAATTAAAAATATACCAGAAATTAACGGGAGATGAATTGCCCCCAGAATCTAAACTAACGCGACAGCGTTTCCTAATAAGGAAAGGCTTGATTCTTAAGGTATGTATGAGCTTGACATATTTAAGCGGAAGTGTTATACTGAAAAGATAGCACAGATGGGGTCAGGCTGATGTTAAATGTTTTAAAAGTGAGAATATACCCAAACAAAAAACAGGAACTAGCCTTAGCTAAAAACTTTGGTTGCGTCCGTTTTGTTGGGAATTACTACTTAAATAAAACTAACAATCAGTACCTAGAGACTGGTAAAGGAATGACCTACTGTGACATGGCAAAAGACCTTACCAAACTCAAGAAACAGCTGGATTTTGAATGGTTAGCTGAGGCTACTGCCGCTACCTTGCAGCAATCATTGAAAAACTTAGAATCTGCTTTTAAGAACTTCTTCTCAAAAAGAACAAAATTCCCTAAATTTAAAAGTAAGCACAAAAAACAATCAATCCGTTATCCTGAAAGTTGTTCAATTAGAAATAAGGGAATTAAGCTACCTAAATTAGGGGTTGTAAAAGCTAAGATTTCTCAAGTAATAAATGGTAAGATTAAATCCGTAACTGTTTCTAAAACCAGTACAGATAAATATTTGGCTGCCATCTTGTTTGAGATGGATGACTCAACAACCATTGAAAAACTAAAAATATCAGGGATAGACCTAGGTTTATCTTCTTTAGTTACGGTTTTTGATGGTGAAACAACCTACAAGATTGACCCAATCAAACCTACCAGAAAATATGCTAAACGTTTAAAGCGGAGACAACAAGCATTGTCTCGTAAAGCCAAGGGGTCTAATAATCGCCAAAAAGCCATTAAGGAGGTAGCCAAGGTTCACGAAAAGATAGCAAATACTAGACAGGATTTTCTTCATAAACTCTCCAGAAAGTTATGCGATGAAAACCAAATCGTTGTAGCCGAGAATCTGAATATTAAAGGGTTAGCAAGGACTAAATTAGCCAAATCAATACATGACGCTGGTTTTGGTATGTTGCTTAATTTCTTGGACTACAAGCTAAAAAGAGAGGGAGGAAAACTTGTAGAAGTTGACAGGTTTTATCCGAGTACAAAACTCTGTTCTTGCTGTGGATTTAAAAATGATTTATTGACTCTCAGTATTCGTGAATGGATTTGTCCAGAATGTAAGACGCAGCACGATAGAGATGAAAACGCCGCCAAGAATGTAAGGGAAGAAGGTATGAGAATACTGTCAACAAATACCGATGGACAGTCGGAATTTCAAGCTTGGGGAGAAACTGTAAGACTCGTTGGTACTTGTACCGAAAAGCGGGTTTGGGGTGAATCAAGAATCCCCCGTCACAGCGTCAGCTTAACGGCGGGAGTGTCAAGTCTAGACCATGCGAATTTTAGTAGTAGAAGATGATATGCAACTAGCCGAGATTTTGCGAGAGGCATTGAGCGAGCGACAATACGTTGTCGATGTGGCTAGAGACGGAGAAGAAGGCTGGAATTGGCTAGAATTAGGCAAATATGACCTTTTAGTTCTCGATGTCACCCTGCCAAAATTAAGCGGAACTTTGCTCTGTCAACGTCTGCGACGAGCGGAATCCCATCATCCCGTCTCTGCTAATGCCACCGTTCCCGTCCTATTATTAACCGCAAGGGATACGGTAATCGATAAAATCGACGGATTAGACGCAGGGGCCGATGATTATGTCACTAAACCCTTCGATTTGGGCGAATTAATGGCGCGGATTCGGGCCTTGATCCGACGTGGCAGCAGCACCAGCAGTGTTTTATTATCTTGGGGGGGGTTGCAGTTAAATCCCAGTACCCACGAGGCCAGTTATAACGGTCAACTTCTTTCCCTCACCCCCAAGGAATTCGCTCTCTTAGAATTACTTGTTACCCATGGGCGCCGGGTCTTAAGTCGATCAGGTATTATTGAGCGAGTTTGGTCTTTGGACGATTCTCCGGCCGAGGAAACCGTTACTTCCCATATTCGCGGTCTTCGTCACAAGCTAAAATCCCTCGGTGCGCCGGAAGACTTTATTGAAACCGTTCACGGTCTTGGTTATCGTTTAAAGTAATATCTGCCTTGGGACAGTGGACAAAATCATTTCTGCACGAAATCTGCACGAAGTTTGCAGAGGGTTTCCATAATCACCCGTTAAATTAGAAAGTTAGACAGGTGCAGGGCTTCTAGACAATCAGAGCGGTCAAACCTGTGACTCTCCTCTCCTAAACGGGGCTGCTTGACATGATTTACACGCGATTTGACTATCACGGTTGGCAGATTGAATTGAGCGCAGAAATGCAGGGTTATTCTTTTCAATGTTGGCGAGTGGATGGCAGCGAAGGAATTAGCGATTGCCTAGTTTATGCCACCTCTGAACAAGCTTTAGCGGCTGCCCGACACCGGGCGGATCTAGAGTCCGCTTGTCTTGCCCTACTGCGATTTCTCAATGATATCGGCGGCCGGAATTATTATCTCACCCGCGATGATCGCGATGCTCTTAGCCAGTCAATTTTAGAATACGCCCGTCTGGGTGGTGTTTCCTAATTTCTTCCCCGGAAGTTTTCCCCTGATTGAGAATCATTCTCGCTCCGATTTTTTTCAGGCCACTTTCGGTAATAGAATCGTGACAGTGGTTCCATTACCGGGGATACTAGCAATTTCGATCGAGCTACCGTGTAGTTCCACGCATTTCTGCACTACCACCAAACCCAACCCTGTCCCGGCGATGTGACGGACATTTTTATATAACTGTTTTTGATCTTTTCTGCTTGGAGAAATTGCGTTAAAATTAACGATCATAGCGATCAATAAAAAAATTTTATGGTTGTCACTGTTAATAATTCCCTGACACTAAGGGAATTTCTACAATTACCAGAAACTAAACCCCCCAAGGAATTTATTGACGGTCAAATTATTCCTAAACCAATGCCCCAAGGTAAACATAGCACTATTCAAGGTGATTTGGTTCCGGCTATTAACGCCAGTCTAAAACCCCAACGAATTGCCCGTGCCTATCCTGAATTGCGTTGTACTTTTGGCAGTCGTTCTCTAGTTCCTGATGTTTCAGTTTTTCTCTGGGAAAATATTCCCCGCGATGGCGAGGGAAAAGTATTAAATAATTTTGCGATCGCTCCTGACTGGTTAATTGAAATTCTCTCTCCAGATCAAAATCAGACTAAAGTTGTTAAAAATATTCTTTATTGTCTAGATCACGGCACTCAAATGGGTTGGTTAATCGATCCAGAAGAAGAAATTATCTTTGTTTATTTTAGTGATCGAACTATCGCTATTTTTGAATCAGAAAATGCTCTTTTACCCGTCCCCGCTTTTGCTACGAATTTTCAAATCACCCTCGGTCAATTATTTGACTGGTTAAGAGGTTAACGGATTATCAGTTATCAGTTACCAGTTATCAGATATGAGTTTTTAGTTTCCACATTTGGGTTATCATTTCACTGATTACTGTTTGCTGATTACTGATTACTGATCACTGATTACTGATTACTGTTTAGGTGACACTTTGAAACAATTGAGGCCAATCGAGATTGGGTGCGTCTGAGGGGGCAACAATTTCGATAATTTTATTGTTAGCGGCGGGATAAAATAGGGATTCTACGCAAACGGAAGCCACTTTTGTGCGGGGAATATTGCCCTCAGAAAGGGTATCGGCGGATGACATTTTAATGGCATTAAGATTATCATCGTTTTTGAGGCCTCCGGGTCGCACAATCGTGTAGGTTAGTCCACTATTGATTAAATAGTCCTCCGCTTGTTTTTTCCAGAATAAAATTAACCAAAAGAGATTGAGGGGATGGAAAAAGTTAGATACACAGAGGGAAGTAACGAGAACAAAATGCTCGATTCCTTTCTTTTTTGCGGCATCGATGAGATTTTTAGTTCCCAAGTAGTCCACTAACAAAGGTTCCGTGGGATTAAAACTCGGTCTGGCTCCCGTGGCGCATAGCAAAACGCTACAATCAGCGATTAGTGCCTCTAACTTATCGGCCTGTTGGACATCTCCGACGACGATTTCCACCCCTGCTGGCAAAATTTCCGCCGCTTTCTCTGGGTTTCTCACCAAAGCGCGGACGGGAATCTGACGTTCGACTAATTGGGCAACGATTCGCCGTCCCGTTTCCCCCGTGGCTCCTGCTACAAATGCTTTCATCGCTTCTTGACCTAATAGTTTTTAACAATACGTTACACTAATCTCAATTCTACAAATTTCCCCGATCCTTTGGCAGTTAATCCCCAACTGTTTCTAGCACTATCATTTTCCAGGTTTTAAGTCATGCAGCGTCCCCCCATTAACTCCCTAGCTCGCGAATCTGTAGAAGTCAAAGAAGACAATCAATTTCTCGGTTTTCAAACCCATTTTGCCGGATGTATGGATATGTATAGCAATCAGGACAAGGTTGCCGATTATCTGGGCGCTCACGAAGGTTGGTTTTGTCGTTGTGCCGAACCGATGAAAACTCTGCCCTTCGGTGACAATGGTTATATTATCACCATCGGTAAATATGGAGCTTTTGGCTATGAACTGGAGCCGAAAATCGCTGTGGTTCTCGATCTGCCGGTCAATGGAGTCTATCATACTCGCAGTGTTCCCATTCCCGATCAACCGTTTTTAGGCTATCTAGTGGATTATCAGGCAATTATGAAACTAGAGGAAATGCCGCTATCTTCTCCTAGTCAGGAAATTGAGGCAATTTTTCGGCAACAGGGACGGGATATTCCGGCGGTTATCACCCAAGTCACCTGGGAACTGCGTATGGATGTTATGGTTAAGTTTCCCAAGTTTATTTATAAGATTCCCCGTCCCATTCTCCAAAAAACCGGTGATAAACTGTTGACGCAAATTGTTCGCCAAGTTTCCCCCCGCTTAACCTACAAAGTTCAAGAGGATTTTCACTCTAGCTTCAATTTACCCCTACCCCCTGCCTCCAGTCGTCTTTTCTATCGTCTCGACTCCTGTGAGGGTGGGTTACTTGCCTAGGGTTTGGGGGGTCTGTCAACAGTAAGCAGTAGAGCTTGCTGATGGGAAAGCAAGGAAAAATAAAGATTTGCTAACGGTGCTGGTCAGTCTAAGCTAGAATTATTAAGAAATGTTTACTTGTAAAAATAAACCTAAGACTACTTCAATATTTTATGTCTCTGCCTATCCGTAACGTTGCTATCATTGCTCACGTTGACCACGGGAAAACCACCCTCGTCGATGCACTCCTCAAACAGTCGGGAATCTTTCGAGAAGGGGAAGATGTACCCACCTGCGTCATGGATTCCAATGACCTCGAAAGAGAACGCGGTATCACCATTCTGGCCAAAAACACCGCCGTTCGTTACCAAGACACCCTGATTAACATCGTCGATACTCCCGGTCACGCCGACTTTGGTGGCGAAGTGGAACGGGTTTTAGGTATGGTGGACGGTTGTATCCTGATTGTCGATGCTAACGAGGGGCCGATGCCCCAAACCCGTTTTGTGCTGAAAAAAGCCCTAGAAAAGGGATTAAGACCGATTGTCGTGGTCAATAAAATCGATCGCCCTAACGTCGATCCTAACCTAGCCGTGGACAAAGTTTTCGATCTGTTTGTGGAACTGGGTGCCGATGACGACCAATGTGATTTTACTACTCTGTTCGCTTCCGGGATGCAAGGATTCGCCAAAGAAAGCCTCGAAGACGAAGACAAAGATATGCAGCCCCTCTTTGAAGCGATTTTACACCACGTTCCACCACCGGCCGGGGACGTTAACAAACCCCTACAGCTGCAAGTAACCACCCTCGATTACTCGGAATACTTAGGACGCATCGTTATCGGCCGCATCCATAACGGCGTAATTAAAGCTGGTCAACAGGCAGCTTTAGTAAAGGATACGGGCGCGGTTGTCAAGGGTAAAATAACAAAACTTCTTGGTTTTGAGGGCCTCAAACGGGTGGAACTAAACGAGGCCAGCGCCGGTAATATCGTTGCTGTGGCTGGTTTTGCCGACGCTAACATCGGGGAAACCGTAACTTTAGCCGATGACCCGCAAGCTTTACCCCTAATTAAAGTCGATGAACCGACCCTACAAATGACCTTCTCGGTGAACGATTCTCCCTTTGCCGGTCAGGAAGGCACTTTTGTCACCTCGCGGCAAATTCGCGATCGTCTGATGCGAGAATTAGAAACTAACGTCGCCCTACGGGTGGAAGAAAGTGATTCTGCCGAGAAATTCCTAGTTTCGGGACGGGGAGAACTGCATTTAGGTATTCTCATCGAAACCATGCGTCGGGAAGGCTACGAATTCCAAGTATCGCAGCCGCAGGTTATCTATCGCGAAATTAACGGTCAACCCTGCGAACCCTACGAATACCTCGTTTTAGATGTACCCGAAGAAGCGGTGGGTTCCAGTATCGAACGTCTCGGCCAACGGAAAGGGGAAATGCAGGATATGCAGACGGGCAGCAATGGCCGTACTCAATTGGAATTCGTGATTCCGGCCCGAGGTTTAATCGGTTTCCGGGGCGAATTTATCCGTCTGAGTCGCGGTGAGGGGATTATGAACCATAGTTTTCTCGAATATCGTCCTTTCTCTGGGGAATTGGCCACCCGTTACAATGGCGTGATTACTGCCTTTGAGGAAGGAGTCGCCACTTTCTACGCCCTCAAAAACGCCGAGGACCGGGGAGTATTTTTTATTACTCCGGGGACAAAAGTGTATAAAAACATGATTATCGGCGAAAGCAACCGGCCCCAGGACGTGGAGATCAATATCTGCAAAACTAAACAGTTAACTAACCATCGTTCCGCCACCGGGGATGAATTGGTTCAGTTACAATCCCCCGTGGATATGAGTCTCGAACGCGCCCTCGAATACATTGGACCAGATGAGTTGGTGGAAATTACCCCGAAATCGATCCGTCTGCGTAAATTACCGGTGAAAAAGTTAGCCAAACGTTAATCGGTTTTGACAAAATCCGGCGGCAATTTTGCCATGGCCGTTGCTGCTAAAAGGGGCAGCAATGGCTCGAAGATGATCGGTAATTGGTTAAGATTGAGATCTAACAAAGAAATCCACTCAGATTTTCAACAAAACTGAGATGATAGAAAAAAGTGCCTTGAGTTTGAGGGTAAAGAATCTGCTGTGAGCTATTCTGCTACTTTGATGCGACATCCGATGTTTCCCGCCGCGTCGGACAGCAATCGTCTGCGTCTCTTTTCGGGATCCGCTAATGTATCTCTCGCCCAAGAGGTGGCCCGTTATCTGGGTATGGATGTGGGGCCGATGATTCGTAAACGTTTCGCCGATGGTGAATTGTACATCCAGATTCAGGAATCGATCCGGGGCTGTGATGTCTATTTAATTCAACCCTGTTGCAATCCCGTCAACGATCATTTGATGGAATTGTTGATCATGATTGATGCCTGTCGTCGTGCTTCTGCCCGACAAATTACCGCCGTAATTCCCTATTATGGTTATGCTCGCGCCGATCGCAAAACCGCCGGCCGGGAATCGATCGCCGCTAAACTGGTGGCTAATCTGATCACGGAAGCGGGGGCAAGTCGCGTGTTGGCCATGGATTTGCATTCGTCCCAAATTCAAGGTTATTTCGATATTCCCTTCGATCACGTTTACGGTTCCCCAGTGGTGGTGGACTATCTTCTCAGTAAAAAATTACCCGATATCGTCGTGGTTTCTCCCGATGTGGGTGGGGTGGCTAGGGCGCGGGCTTTTGCCAAAAAACTCAGTGATGCTCCCCTAGCAATTATTGATAAACGCCGGCAAACCCATAATGTGGCGGAAGTGATGAACTTGATCGGTGATGTTAAGGATAAAACGGCGGTTTTAGTCGATGATATGATCGATACGGCTGGTACGATCGCTCAAGGGGCGCAGTTACTGAAAGCCAAGGGGGCGCGACAGGTTTATGCTTGTGCCACCCATCCGGTTTTTTCTGGTCCGGCGATCGAGCGTTTATCCAGTGGCATAGTCGAGGAAGTGATCGTTACTAACACGATTCCCGTCCCCCAAGAACATTTTTTCCCGCAACTGAAAGTCTTGCCGGTTGCCCCGATTCTGGGGGAGGCCATATGGCGCATCCATGAGGACAATTCCGTGAGTAATATGTTCAAATAGACGGACGAATCCCCCTAAAACTAGGGGGAATTTTTATATTTAGGGCTTGCTGAATAAATGTGAAATGTAGGCAAGGTAAGGGTTTTGTGGCTTTTCTCGTGAAACAGGTGCAAGATTTTGAGAGAATCGTGCTTCAAAACCTTGCGTCTTCATCAGCCCGCGTCCTGTAGGGGCGAAGCATTCGGGCAATAACCTATCGGTGAAACCGTAGATTTTCTATCCGAATGCTTCGCCCGTACTTTTTGCCGCAAACCCTATTTATTTTGTTGACATTAATTCTGATTTGTGGCAGCGTCGGGGTTGTCAAGTCCTCCCAGACGATTGAAGGGCCAAAAACGCACCACGGCGCGACCGATTAAGTTTTCCCGGGGAACGAAGCCCCAAGCGTGGGAATCATAACTATTATTGCGATTATCGCCCAAAACCAAATATTGATCGGGGGGAACTGTCACCGGTCCGAAAGTATAATTAGGTTCTTCGGCGATATACTTTTCCGCTAAAACTTTACCGTTGACGTGAACTAGACCGTTTTTGACTTCCACCTTATCCCCCGGCAGTCCAATCACCCGTTTAATAAAAGCATCATGAAAATTTTGAGCTTTCAGGGCGGCTGTCGGACTAAAAACCACTATATCACCCCGTTCTGGCTTCTGAAAATGATAGCTAACTTTCTCGATAATTAGGCGATCGTTAATCTGGAGAGTGGGTTCCATGGAAGAAGAGGGAATATAACGGGCCTCGGCCACAAAAGTGCGGATGCCAAAAGCCAAAATTCCAGCCGTGACAATGGTTTTAACTGCTTCTAGCCAAGGGTTTTCTTGGGGGACGGGAGGAGGAGAGGGTTTTTCGGATTTATGGTTCAAGCTTTCAGCCATAGAATTTAAACTTTTGAGAAGGATTAAGCCAATACGCTCTTTAATGTTCTAGTCTAGTGATAGTAGCAGCGTAGATAATATTTTAAGACAATTTTCCCACATATACTGGATCACTGTTAATTTGTCAACGCCGCATCCTGCTGCCTGAAGGGGAATTTCCTCGGGGGTAGAAAAAGGCAATGCAGTCCCTCAAAAAGGCAAGTTTTTCGCCGCTATTAGAGGAAAAACGTTAAATTCGAGGATTGAACCCCTAATCTCCCTTAAAAGTCTCTTCTCCGTCACTACTTAGACCTATGTTTGCACAAATTCCCGAACGATCAATGCACTATCTGCGATGGGTTGTTACCATCGCTTGGTTAATTCTGATATTTTCTCTGTTTTTTGACCCGATTTCGGCACAATTAACCGATCCTAATAATCTTGCTAGTCCCCTGAGAGTTGCTCGCAATGTGTGCATTAAAGTCCAGGGAGTTTGCCTACCCCAATCCTCCTATCAGTTAGCTGCGCCGATTTTTTGGGGAATAGTGGTTCCTAGTAGCATTTTTATCTTATTAGTATTCGGTCACGAACTCTGGCGGCGTATCTGTCCTTTATCCTTTCTTTCTCAAATACCGCGCGCTTTGGGTAAACAGCGTCAGAAAAAATACACCGATAAATCGGGGAAAGTCCGCTATGAAATCTATAAAGTGCCGAAAAACTCTTTTTTAGCCCGTAATTATCTCTATCTACAATTAAGTCTGTTATTTTTGGGTTTATGCGGACGGATTCTCTTTGATAATTCCGATCGCTTAGTCTTAGGCAGCTTTTTAATCTTTACTATTCTAGGGGCGATCTTTGTGGGTTATTGGTATGGGGGCAAATCTTGGTGTAACTATTTCTGTCCCATGAGTCCAGTGGAAAGGATTTACGGTGAACCGAGGGGTTTACTAAATAGTACCGCTCACGAAGACAGTCGCGGTGGGATTACTCAATCTATGTGTCGTATTGTCCGGGAAGATGGTAGCGAACAAAGTGCCTGTGTTGCCTGTCAGAGTCCCTGTATCGATATCGATGCGGAAAGATCCTATTGGGATGGGATTACTAACAGAGATCGCCAATGGCTTTATTACGGTTATTTTGGCTTAGTTTTTGGCTATGCTATCTATTATTATCTCTATGCTGGCAATTGGGACTATTATTTCTCTGGAGCTTGGGCGCACGAAGAAAATCAACTAGAATCCCTCTTTCAACCGGGTTTTTATCTTGCTGGTCAGGCAATTGCGATTCCGAAGCTGGTAGCTGTCCCCTTAACTTTGGCAATCTGCACTTTTTTGGGTTACTTTCTCGGTAAAAAAGTTGAAAATGCCTATAAAGTCTATAGAATCCGCAAAAAGTCGCCCTTACCGACCGAAATTATCCGTCACCGCGTCTTTACTGTCGGAACTTTTCTGATTTTCAATTTCTTCTTTATTTTCGCTGGTCGTCCTTTTATTAATCTTTTGCCAAAATTTTGGTATTATTTCGCTGATATTTTACCGGCTGTTTTGAGTAGTTTATGGTTATATCGCACTTGGACAAGGGAGCCGGGCCGTTACCAACGAGAAGGACTCGCAGGAAGATTGCGTAAACAGTTGGGTAAACTGGGTCTCGATACGGCTAAATATCTTGATCGGCGATCGCTGTCAGCTTTGGACGCGGATGAGGTGTATGTATTGGCCAAGATACTGCCGGATTTCAGCCACCAGAAGTGTTTAAAAGCCTATAAAGCCTTGTTAAAAGAGGCTTTGGAGGAGGGATATACTGACTTCGGCCACAGCCTCGAAATCCTAGAACAAATGCGCTTAGAGTTGACGATTACCGAGGCCGAACATCAGGCAATTCTAACGGAGTTGGGTGTGGAATCGGCCGAACTTCTCGATCCGGACAAGCAGTATAGTCGCGAGGATTGGTTGCGTTTGCAGAGTTACCGCGATGCTTTGTTGGAAAGTTTGTTGGTGACTTGGAAAAAAGACCCCGATCGCCGGGTGGGGTCAGAATTGCTGCAAGTGTTAACCGGTAAGAGTTCCAGGGAGGCGATCAAGCATTTATTGACGGAATTGCCGGCCTCGGAAACGGAAACTGTCGAGTCTTTGCGTCGGGAGTACGGAGTTACCGGTCAGGAGGAGGAAACGATTCTCCATCGTCCTCTGTCCCGTCAATTATGGCAAAATATCGCCCGCGCTTTTCATGTCTTTGATCGTCTATCTTTTAGTAGTGACAGCGATCGTGATCAACAGGAAAGAATTTTATTGGAAAGATTCCAGCTATTCGATAGTGATGGTTCGGGACAAATTAGCCTTGAGGAGTTAAAAGCTTGTCTTCAGGCGATCGAACCGGGGGTGACAGACAAGGAAATCGAAGCTATGTTACACCAGGCCGATACAAGTCGCGATCATCAGATTAGTTTTCCAGAATTTCGCAACCTACTGCACCAATTCCACAAATAAACTGTCTTCAGTTAAGGAGTCTTTATTTTCCCTGACTCCTTTTTTTCTTTTAAAAAATAGCTGTTCGCAGGCAGGCACGGATTCCCATTATACTAGAAAGTATAAGTCAAGTTGAGGGCTTTTGTCAAGCTTTTTTAAGAAAAAATTTCGAGGTTTTGCTGAACTGTATGAGGGTAAATCCGATAGGGACTATAGAGAGGGAGATTTAATGGCAAAATGTAGTATATTTGTTTCTATTTCAGTTATGGTTTCTGGAAATCGCTGATTGTTAAAATTGATCTGCTCGGAATATAGATGATAGGCTGTATTGTAAAAGTTACGAAGGATAAAAGCAATAAATATGCTGGGTGTTAAAGGGGAGGACACTGGAATTCGGCAGTTTTTGAATTGTCTTAGGGTGAGATGACATCTGGGGTGATGAATCTCTTGAAAATTATCAGGATCGTAATCAAATCTAATCGGTACAGCTACAATATTTTTGTCGATAATATCGGCAAATATCTCATCTTCTTCATATAGTTCTGGCTCATTTTGAAAAGATTCTAAATAAGGGGATGAGAAGAAAGCTAGTCTATGGGATAATAACTGCGATCCTTGGAAGCGATAAAGTAATTGAATCAAGGCTCCATCAATCATTTTAATATTATAATTCTTACCGCGATCAAGCTCATCATAAATATCTTGATAGGCAACATTTTTTAGGGCAATGGATAAGTCGGAACTATTGGCATAGCTAATCTCAGAAATATTTTGACTCAATTTATTCAAAGTCGGAAAGTTCTGCTGACTTGATAATCCTACTTCTATCAATTTAGCCGTTAAATTTTTAACATCTTTAAAGATATTCTGAACATTAAGCATTTCTTAACTATTCTTGGAATATTTTGATAATTTCGTTTTTTTCATCTGATGAAAATTCTATACTTTTTAACTTGGCAATTAATTCTTGCTTTTCCCTGTCATTTTTATATCTCTTGGTATTAAGAGTATCTCGATAAACCTTCTTCATTTGTTGAAGTTCTTCGGGGGTTGGATAGGTAAACTCAAGAGCAAAATTTCTCGATTTAATTTCCTGAAATTCCCTCTCTAAAGCTTGCATATTTGCTCCATAACCAATAACTCTTAACCAAGCTTTACTTCTAGTCATCGCTGTAAATAAAATATTGCGGTTACTAGCAATTTGTGAACCAGATAAACATTCTTGAGCGTTAATGAAATAAACCATTGCCGCTTCATTGCCTTTTGCACGATAAATCTGTGTAAAAGCAATCGAGTTTTCTTGAAAAAACTCATCGGGAGAAGATGTGCTACCTGCTAAATGAGAATTAATATTTTTTGTAAATAACATTTCTCTAGCTTTTCCAAAAACGTTGCGAGCATTTTTAGGTATTGGATGGATAACCATAATATCTTGGCATCTTAATTCATCTTCCTTGAGATTCTTGGCAATTTGTTCCACTAGCCATTCAAATTGCTCCTGATTGTTATCGAAAGATTTAAAGTTGATAATATCATCGATAGAAGAATGTTCTTCAAGGAATTTAGGACTGGTTTTGGGGGTTCTAATCAGTTTAACAAATTCTCCTGATTTTAATTCTCCTTCTTCAACCTCATAACCAATATCTTGCCATAATTGACGATTATCAAACATTTGAATTAGTCCCTGTGGATAATAAACTCCAAAACCTAGAGCATGAGCAGAGGACAGAATAGGACGAGAATTTCTGTAACAAGTATTTAAAACCACATCTTGTTGGGGTTCGCTGGGTAAATTCTCCAATTTAACTCTAGGATTACCATGATTATCATTTCCAAAAATAACTTCGGGAGAATGCATGACTTTACTATTTAAGCTTTGCAACTCATCATAGGCATAAACTAAACGTTTATCATCTTTCAAGATTTCATAGCAGAGTCTTAAGAAGTCTTGAGGAAAATCTTGAGCTTCATCAATTAAAATAAGATCATAATATTGATGAAATTTTTTAATCTCTCGGAAGGCTTTTTGACAGACAAACTCAAAAGGGTCTTCATTCAACAAATATGTTAGGTTGTTTGCTTGACTAAAATCTAAATATTCAATATTATGTCGTTTACATAGCTCATAATAAATTCCTTCTATCTCAGGACTTCCCCAAGCGTGAATAATTTTTACTTTTTCCCAGTCTGGTTCGGAATTTTTATGCTCATAACTAAACCGAGTAATTAAATCTTTGTATTGATCCTTTAACGAGCGTGTATAGAAGGTAACAGCAATATTCCAATCGGGATGAGTTGCATGAAGATAAGCTACTTTCAGCGCTAAGACAATTGTTTTTCCCGAACCTGCTAAACCTCTAATTCTTTGTACACCTTTAGTGGTTTCTAAAACAGCCTTATTTTGAGTTTCATCAAGATTAGCGATAGAATCTTCTAATTTTTTTAACTTTGCTCCCCTAGAATCTCGTTTAACAACATAACTGCGAGCGTCTTTTTTTCTAATGGTTGTAACAGCTTGTATAACTGAGTTGACTTTCTCGAAATATTCAGAATCATTGCCTTGACATTTCTTGATAAAATCATCAAGATCTTTATCTTTAATAAGAACAGGATATTCCTCTGGGTTAATTCCTTCTGGATAATTATTCCAAATCGGTGCATAGGTGGCTACAGAAATGTTAACTATTAGCTTTCTTTTTTGAACAAGCTCTTTATAAGACAGCAGTTTTGCTTCTAACTTGGTTATGCTCTCGTCTTGAGTGCCTTCAATATCCAAATCATAATTTTTTCCCTCATCAATATTAAAAATAATAACCCCTTGCTGACGAGAGACTAATAGAGCATCAATTTGATATCCTCCTTGGGGAGTTCCAATAATAGGATAGCCGATATACAATGTTCCCTCTATATCTGTTCTTTCCTCAAAATATTTAGCTAATCTTTGAGAAGATACAGGTTTAGCTGAAGAACCGCGAATAACGTTAACCATAATTTTTACCTCGGGAGTTCTTTTAGCAGAATCATTAGATGCCTATTGATTCTTGAGGAGGGCAACAAAATTACTATAGCATTTTTTCAACCATCAAGTCATGTTATGATTATCGGTTAATCCCCAGTTTTGACCTAAAGCTATAGATATAGATATTAACCTCTCACAATAAACCGCGATAGCGGATAAAAACGAGGATTACTGCCCAGGAACCTAAAGCTACTTTAACGGCGACTAAAATATTTAGTATCGGTAAAATGCCGCCACTAAATAGCGCTCCTAATTCCCCGTGGGGTAACTCAAATCCTGAGAGAGTAATGACGGCTAAAACAATAAAAACTAAGACGGAAATTTTCTCCCATGTTGCCGCTTGCCAACGGCGATAAATTGCTTGCATCCATTCGGGAGACGAGGTAATTGCTATTAAACCAATTGCCGTACCTCCGGCGACTCCGGCGGCAAAACCTCCCCCCGGACTTAAATGTCCGCGGATAGCTAATTCAATGCCCACTAAAGCGGTAATTGTTGCCCCTAAACGGGCTAAAATAATTGAAGGTTGGTCGGTAAATTGATGGATTTTACTGGCGGGTTTTTCGGTGGCTAAAAGAAAATTTGCCCCCATAATGGCAATGGTAAAAACCACCACTTCATAGATGGTATCGTAGAGACGATTACGAAAAATAACCACCGAAACCGCATTAGGAACACCACCGTCGCGCACCAGGGATTCAACAATTTCTAAGGATGATACAGAGGAAGCAGTATTGGGAATAATTACCATTTTGACAGCGAAGGCAATGGCGGCTAGAGTATAAATCCATTTCATTAGTGTTTCTCCTCTAATTTGGGGGTTTCAATACAGGTTAAAATCGTGTTGGCTGCCGTTAATTCATTTTTAAAAATATCGTAGAGATAGGGTAATCTAATTGTGGTTTCGTAGGGGATAGTTTCTGGATTGTCTTGACGGATACAGACGGCATGAATATCTTTATCCCTAAGTGCCTGTTGCAAAGCTTGTTTATCACTGTAGGCAACTAATTCTAAACGCATAAAACGTTTACTTAAAACCGTTTGTAGTTGAGTTTTTAACTGTTCTAAAACTGTATCGTTTTCCTCCGCAATTACTCCTAAACGCATCACTAAAGAGGAACGAATCGCCACCGCGTAGAGAGTTACAGCTAACATGGTTCCCATCAAAGCTTCGGTTAAAGATACATCTGCTGCCCCTAATAAAGCATAGACTAAGGCTGCTATTGCCCCTAAAACCCCGCGAATTACTAGAGCTTGGTAGGGATTAGATTGTAACATCACCATCGCCGCAGTTAAAGGCAAGAGGGCAACAATAACATAGAGATAACTTTCATTCATCTTTAATTTTACTCTCGATCGCTAGAAGTATAAGCTAAAACGTAGCCTAACATGGTGTTCCAAATTGCCAGGGAAATTATTGCCAATAATAATAAAGGCCAATTTTGGGGAACTTTCAAAAGTAGCCCGAAAATAATCGCCATGGAACCCAAAGTATCAGCGACAGATAGACCATGTAATTTATATAATACCGAGCGCTTGTCTAAAAGATGCGCCGTTCCCCAAAACCAGAAAAAAACTCCGATAGCGATGCAGATATAACTCAAAATGTCAATCATGATTCGTTCAATCGTTTAAGAATTTGTGCTAATAACATAAAACCAGCATTACCGACACTGAGAATAATCACTGCTACCACTCCAATCATCCAATCATCCCGCAGAACTGACACCACTAGAATAATAATCGATGATTTACTGGAAGCACTGGCAAAGGCGGCCATTTTTTGCCAGATGTCATCATTTCTTGCCACTTCATAAAGGGGAATTAATAGGGCGACAATCATGGCAATGAGAACAATATTCATCCCTGGGAACTCCGTTTAATTACATGAACTTCATAACCCTCATTTTCCTTGTATTCGGTGACGATAGTTTTCGGGGTAAAGGTAATGAGAAATATATCCCAAAAAGCCAATCTGGGTGAACGTTTACCCGAAATTCTCTCTAAAATAATTTCTTCTTCCTTGTGGGGACGAAAGATAATTTCAAACGCTTCCTTATAAGCTTGGGGAATAGCCAGAAAGACTTTAATTATTACCTTTAACCAATCGCCTAAAGTTTCGCTAGAGGCGAAATTACGGGGTAAAAGAAAAGCAATAGCCACCCCGATCATAATATTAGCGGGGGTAAAATTAGCGGTGAGCAAAAACCACATAGTTAAACGCAGAATTATATGTCCGATCATGCTAAGACCATCCAAAATAATAAAACTAACATTATACTCATCATACCGATGAGATTATCAAATTGTTCCCAAGCTCGCGATAATTTTAGGGATAACTTTTTGAAAACTGCCAGATATAACCACCACCCGGCACCGATGACGGCTAAAGCTTTGATAATATTGGGGAGATTATAAGCTTCAACATAGACGGCATTGGATAAAAATAGGGCGGCAAGCAGCAGAATGATTGCTGTCCAGAAACCGATAGTTAGCTTCTGTTTACTTTCGCCCCCTGCATGGGGTAAAAAGATAAATTTAGCAAAGGAAATCGCTGTCCCCACCGCCACAAGATTGATCATAATCTCTTGCCAGGGTACTAAATTTTTCATCGTTAACGCTTTCGCCCCAAAACCGGATAATAGGGGGAATCCAGAGATAGAAAAACTAGCAACCACTAGGGCAATCCAGAGAGAATTAGGGAGCGATTGTTGCTGTAATTCTTTAAAATTGCGACTGGGTAAAACTCCCGCTAACAGAAATAGGCAAGATTTAACTAAACCGTGGGTAAGGGTATAAAAACCACTGACTACCGGGGCGGCTAAAATAAAACCTAACTGGGAAATAGTATGGAAGGCTAACATCCGCTTGCTATCCTTTTCAAACACTGCGTATGACACGCCAAAAATCGCCGTTAGCACCCCGAAAAGCCGAATTAGGACATCTAAATCGTCTAGGATTAAAGCACAGCGCAGGAGGGGAAAAATGCCAGCTTTTACCACCACCCCCGACATCAGCGCCGAGACGGAGGTTTCCGATTCCGAGTGTGTCATCGGTAGCCATAACCCCGAGACAAAGATTCCCCCTTTGACTAATAATCCCATGAAGATTAAAGCCAAGGCTTCGGGAGGTGCGTCCTTTAAACCAGCAAAAGCAAAGGAATTATTGGCTTTATAGACTAAAACTGCGCCAATAAGGTAAAATAACATCGCCACATTGCTGATAAACAGATAACGCAGGGCAACCCAGAGAGAGCGATCGCTGCGAGGATAGGCAATCATCAGAAAAGCGGCAATACTAATTACCTCTAGGGCAACGTAAACGCTAATAAAATCCTCACAGACGAAGACAGAATTAATGCTGCCGTGGAGAATGATAGCTTGGGCGTAAAAAAAGGCGGTTTTGCTACTTTCCCAGCTATAAAAAATAACTGCCATCGTCACCAGGGCATTAGTGAGGATAAAATAGGCACTTAACTGATCGGCTACCAGTTTCACGCCATAATTATCCAGTAGGTTAAGGGTTATGGGGGAGGATTGGCTAAATAGAAGGAGAGAATAGGCGAGAGAGATAATAGTGGTGGCGAGAGCCAGATATTTGTCTAATCGCGGCAATAAATAGATGATAAAGCCGATCAAAAAGGGTAAACTTATCCAAGCGATCGTTAAAGTATTCATGGTGTGTTATTTTTTTCTATCTCACTGCTGTCGAGGGTGGGGTTATCTTTGGCTAATTTCATCACTCCCACCAGCATTAACGCCTGAATGGAAAAACCGATGACGATCGCTGTTAAAATCACTGCTTGGGGTACAGGATCGGCGTAATTTTGCTGTTTAACTGTACCGAGGATGGGAGTAAATAAACCGTCACGGGAAGAAATCACCACATAGTAGGCGATAACGCCCGTACTCATGACATCCATGGCGATAATCTTCATGATTAAGTTTTTTTTCAGGAATGTTCCTAAAAATCCGCACAAAACGGTGGCGAATACAAACAACTCTAGCAGGGGAATCGTCACTGGGCTTCTTGATTAGATTTGGTTATGAGTCAAAATACTTTTTCTAATTATCCTCGATCGAGTCCCAATTGATCAAAAAATTCTCAAGATTATTGGCGAATTTTCGGGCGGCAAATAGATTGCCTTGGATCTATAAGTATGATTGAAAAAAAAACAAAAGCAAGCGGTTTCGCTTTAATAGTGTATATCTTGCCAGAGGGGGCAATCAGTAATGTTTTGGAAATCTTTGATATTTTTGCTGGCAATAATAACCCGACGACTGGGATATTTTTCTTTGAGTAGAGACCATTGAGCCGATAGGATACAATCTATATCAATATTTTCTTTAACTTTGTTTGGTTGACCTGTTGCTCTCAACTCAGCCCAAAGATCAGCGGCTTTTTGTAGTAAAATAAAACTGACTTTCTGAAACTCAATTACATTCCTTAACTTATCTAATTCTTGCACGCTTTTACTTCTCGTCTAACCTCATAATCACATAGATCAGATGAAGTCAGACAAGCTCCTCTTGCCAGCAGACGATAAAACCATTCGGTACATTGATAAACTTCTGTACATAACTTTTGATCTTCTGGCCAGTCTTCACCGATCGGGGTTACTAATAAGCTTAAAATGTTAGAGTCCAGAATTACCATCACTCTTTTAATCCCATCCCTTAACTTTTCTCAGATTTTCTAACTGTTCTAAGCGAGATTTTGCCCATGCGATCGCTGGCTGATTTTTTTGTTTCTGCACTTGATCAGTATCGGATTTATTCGACGTATAAAAGTCTGTCCAATTGAGAGGTTTAGTTTCTTGATTTTCGTATTCTTGTATTTGCCAGAGGATAGCCATAGCCCTATGCTTTAAAGAGATTAAAACTTGGTTAAACTGAATTTTTTTCTCTGGTTGCAAGCTAGGATCATTTAAAAAAGCCTTGGCGATCATCTTAAAAGATTCTAGGGATTTGTGGGGAAAATAGCCAATATATTTTTCTATTATTATCTCTGAGAGTATGGTAATACCGAAGCAAATACGATTATATTGAGCGGATTTATCTGTTGATTTTAACAAAGCATCTAACAGTATTTTCTTCACTCGAATTAACTCGATAAAACCCAGAAGTGTTGAACGGGGAAAAAAGTCGTACAAAATTTGATATTATAGATAAGAAAACAAAGTAAATATACACCAATAAATGTGAATAAGCCATGCTAACAATTTTCCCAAAACTAATGAAAGAGCTTCTCAAGCCACTCCCCAAAAATGACTATCCCGCATTAAGTACATTTACTTTTGTGTCCTGTTGGATAGGTTTTGCACTGGATAAAAGTATCGTCAGCATGAGAGACTTAAGCGCACGCCTGAAAATG
>NZ_JACJSW010000199.1:0-98697 GCF_014698375.1 Microcystis flos-aquae FACHB-1344
CAGAACAGAGTAAATCTGTTAAGGCAGGTGCGAAAAATCCTTCGGGAAAGAAGCAGAAACCTAAATCGTGAGGTTTGGGAATCACCGTCCGTTTACGGCGGTGAGGATGTCAAAATTAAAGAAACATCTATACTGATAGCCGGTTAATTTTTATGAAAACTGTTGCCGATACGGACCTGCAAAGGCTAGAAGACTTAATTATCAACGGACAAAAAGCGATCGAGACTCGTTTCACGGCGATCGAGACTCGTTTCACGGCGATCGAGAATAGTATCGTCGAAATTAAGGCTGATATTGGCGAAATTAAAGCTGATATTAAGGAAATCAAGCAAGATGTTAAATCCCTAGAGATAGGACAGGCAAAATTAACCGAAAGAGTCGAAGGGATGGATAATCGCCTCAAAATAGTGGAGGGCAGTCAAAAAAATCAAATTTGGGCATTGATAACCATTTTAGGGGGTTCACTGATTACCGCTTCCGTCGGTTTGCTGATCGCTATTTTACGCTTTGTCTTGTTTAAGTAAAAAATTATCTTTATGGATGAAACTAAAACCGAAATAAATCAAGAAATCGACTCAGAAACCGAAAAAATTGAGCCATCAGCCTCGGTAATGTCGAGATACGCCCAAATCCACCTAAAAAGTGAGGGTGAGAAATTGGTGCTAATTTTGCCCAAAACCGGCGCCGGGGAGACAAGTCAGGATTGGACAGATATCTTGACAGGATTAAAATATTATCTCCGTAATAGCGGCCAAAACTGCCCCGCTAGAACACCAGTACACCTAAGGGCCAACGATCGCCTGATGGATACGCGCCAACTACAAGCGATCGCCACAATTTTAGACAGTGCCGAATTACCCCTGCATACCATCCAAACCCAAAGAAGACAAACCGCAGTAGCAGCGGCAACCATGGGTTACAATGTCGAACAAATGCGCTCGAATCCGACGGTTTTCGGGGACGAGCAACCGCTGCCATCCCTCCTCGCCGAACCTTTGTACTTAAAAACCACCCTGCGATCGGGTGTAGAAATCCGTCACCCGGGTACAGTTATAGTCATGGGCGATGTCAACCCCGGCGGCTCGATCGTCGCTGATGGCGATATATTAGTTTGGGGGAGTTTACGCGGTGTGGCCCATGCTGGATTCCGCGGCGATCGAGCAGCGGTAATTATGGCCCTGCGAATCGACTTAACTCAACTGAGGATCGCTGAATTAGTGGCACGCGCTCCGGCTTTAGATAGCGATCGCATGGAACCAGAAATTGCCTGTATCAGCGAAGGAGGAATCCGCATCATTGGGGCTTATAATTTTTCCAGAACCTACACCTTTAAAGATAAAGTGGGATGGGTCGAAAAAAAGTGATCAGTGACCGGTAAACAGTGATCGGTAAACGGTGATTCAGTGACCAGTAAAAATAGGGATTAACTGCGTTGAGATGAAAAACTCTATCAAACCAATAACTGATAGCTGATAACTGATAACTGATAGCTGATAACTGATAACTGATAACTGATAACTGATAACTGATATAAATTATGGCTCGTGTAATTGTGGTGACATCGGGAAAGGGAGGAGTCGGTAAAACGACAGTCACGGCGAACTTAGGTTCAGCTTTATCTCAATTAGGCTGTCGAGTCGCCCTTGTCGATGCCGATTTCGGACTGAGAAATCTCGATTTATTGTTAGGATTAGAACAGCGTATCGTTTATACTGCCCTCGATGTGGTGGCGGGAGATTGTAGCCTTGATAAAGCTTTAGTTAAGGATAAAAGACAGGAAAATCTGGTCTTATTACCGGCGGCACAAAACCGCACCAAAGAGGCAATTACTGCCGCTCAAATGAAGGATTTAGTCGCCCAATTGTCAAAAAGTTATGACTATGTATTGATTGATTGCCCAGCAGGAATTGAAATGGGTTTTCGCAATGCGATCGCCGCTGCTCAAGAGGCGATCATAGTTACTACCCCAGAAATGTCGGCGGTGAGAGATGCCGATCGGGTGGTGGGATTACTAGAAAGCGAAGACATCAAGAGTATCCGTCTGATTGTCAACCGGCTGCGGCCAGAAATGATCCAACTTAACCAGATGATCAGCGTCGAGGATATTCTTGACTTATTGGTAATTCCCCTTTTGGGGATTATTCCCGACGATCAAAGAATTATTATTTCCACTAATAAAGGGGAACCATTAGTATTAGAGGAGAAGACCTCTCTCCCCTCCATGGCCTTTAGAAATATTGCCCAACGTTTACAGGGTCGCGATGTGCCGTTTCTAGATTTAATGGCCGGTCAGGAAGGTTTTCTTACCCGTCTGCGTCGTCGCTTATTTGGGCCTTAAACTCTCTCATCTCAACCCCTTAACCTACTATGAATGACCTGATCGATAAACTCCTCGCATGGCGCGGTTCGGGTAAAAGTGGCGACCAAGCTAAAAAACGCTTAAAACTTATTCTGGCCCATGATCGCGCCGATCTTAGTCCCGAACTTCTCAATATGATGCGTCAAGAAATCTTAGAAGTGGTCAGTCGTTATCTTGATATCGACACCGAGGAAACCGAGTTACTTCTAGAAAGTGACCAACGAACTACAGCCCTGATTGCTAATTTTCCGATTCGTCGGATCAAACGCCGTCCTTTAACCGAGAAATTGCCATGAAAACTCAACCGATCGAGCTTTGGCTTAGTCTAGCGGTCAGTCCCTTTCTTTTATCCTACTTGGGACTACGTTCTATTAATAATTGGTTGATAGAAGTCGGGAAAGACAGCGAGGAAATCTTTCGGGGCGATCGCTTGCCCCTTCTCAATATTCCCGATCAGTTACCGGTCAACAGTGACCAATAATCTTTTCTAGAAAAAGTTACCGAAAAAAAGTCCTTTTGCCCCCTGAAAAGAGGCAAAAATAGTGAAATTTTTGTTAAAAATAGGAAAAAATGTGATTCTTTGGGATATAATCTCATTTCTGACCAACCCTAAGAACTAATCCCGATAGATCAGCAATTGAATTACAGCGTTTTTCATTTCAACAAAGTACATCCCGATATATCGGGGAACAGGGGATAGGGATTTAGGGAGATAGGGATTTAGGGAGATAGGGAAATTTCAGCCCCACTGCCCCACGACCCCAACACCCCACTCCTGACTCCTGACTCCTGACTCCTAACTCCTAACTCCTAACTCCTTTTCACTTTTTACTGAAATTATGAGCGTCCTTGTCCCCTCGACCGAAACCGAACAGGATATTTTCACCACTTCCAACCTGTTTCTGCAGCAAAGACTGAAATTAATCGAAGATTTATGGAAAGAAGTCTTAGTCTCCGAATGTGGTCAAGAATTAGTCGATTTACTGGAATTACTGCGCCATCTCTGTTCTGAGGAAGGACAAGTGACCGATGATAGTCCGGAAGCAATGATCGCCAAAATGATCGAAGACTTGGAACTAGGGGAAGCGATCAAAGTTACCCGCGCTTTTGCCCTCTATTTCCAGTTAATAAATATAATCGAACAACACTACGAACAAAGGGATCAGCAACTACTGCGACGGACGGTGATCGGGGAAGAAAACGAAAGTCCCAAGGCTGACCCAACGCAAAAAAGCCTTTTAGCCACCATTGTCGGGGCTGATTGGCTGGAAAAAACCCTGAACGAGTCCGATCACTCCACCCCAAAATCGGGACTATTTCACTGGTTATTTCCCTATCTCAAACAGGTGAACGTCCCCCCCCAGGAAATCCAGCGTCTTCTCGATCAATTAGATATTCGTCTGGTTTTTACGGCCCACCCCACGGAAATTGTCCGTCATACCATTCGCATTAAACAGCGCCGCATCTCGGGCATTCTCGAAAAACTCGACCAAGCAGAAGAAATCTTTCGCAGTATGGGGTTAACTAACTCCAGAGAAGCACAAACAGTCACCAAACAGTTAAAAGAAGAAATTCGTTTTTGGTGGCGAACAGATGAACTACACCAATTTAAACCCACCGTCGTCGATGAGGTGGATTATGCCCTGCACTACTTCGATGAAGTTCTCTTCGATTCCCTACCCCAGTTAACCCTGCGTCTGCAGCAAAGTCTAGAATCCTCCTTTCCCCGTTTACGAGCGCCGAAAAATAACTTCTGTCGCTTCGGTTCTTGGGTCGGGGGAGATCGGGATGGCAATCCCTCCGTTACCCCCGAAGTCACCTGGAAAACCTGCTGTTATCAGCGCAATCTCGTTATTAAAAAATATCTCGATGCTATTCGCGACCTGACCAGTATTTTAAGTGCCTCCCTGCACTGGTGTCACGTCTTGCCGGAGTTACTGGACTCCCTGGACAGAGATAAACAGCAAATGCCCGAAATCTATAGCCAGTTAGCAATCCGCTACCGTCAGGAACCCTATCGCCTCAAATTGGCCTTTATTCAAAAACGTCTGGAAAATACCCGTGATCGCAATGATCGCCTTAATGACCCGGAAGAACGACAATTATTAACTAAACTCAACGAAACCAACATCTATCGCTCTGGTTCCGAGTTTTTAGCCGAATTACAGCTATTAAAGCGCAGTCTCTTGCAAACCGGTCTTTCTTGTCAAGAACTCGATCGACTGATCGCCCAAGTGGAGATTTTTGGCTTTGTCCTGACTCAGTTAGATTTTCGGCAGGAATCCACCCGTCACGCCGAATGTATCGAAGAAATCGCCGAATATCTCGGAGTTTTACCCAAACCCTACGGCCAATTAAGCGAATCAGAAAAAATCGCCTGGTTAGTGGGGGAATTAAAAACCCGTCGCCCCTTAATTCCCCGGGAAATGCCCTTTTCGGAAAGAACCTGCGAAACCATTGAAACCCTGCGAGTTTTAAGAAGTCTGCAAGGGGAATTTGGCTTGGAAATCTGCCAAACCTACATTATCAGCATGACCAACGAGGCCAGCGATGTGCTAGAAGTGCTGTTATTAGCCCAAGAAGCTGGTTTATACGACCCCGCCACTAGCCGCAGTTCCCTCCGCATCGTTCCCCTCTTTGAAACCGTCGATGACCTCAAACACGCCCCCGGCATCATGCAGACTTTGTTTGAATTGCCCCTCTACCGGGCAGCCCTAGCCGGCGGTTACGACCATTTAGGGGCTTTAAACGGGGAGGACGTGACCCCGGAACCGGCCATCCTCGAACCGGGTAATTTACAGGAGATTATGGTGGGTTACTCCGATAGTAATAAGGATTCTGGCTTTTTAAGCAGTAATTGGGAAATTCATAAGGCCCAGAAGGCTTTACAAAAAACCGCTAAACAATACGGCGTGGATCTACGTCTTTTTCATGGCCGGGGCGGTTCCGTCGGTCGCGGTGGTGGACCGGCCTACGCCGCTATCCTCGCCCAACCCCGGGGAACGATTAACGGTCGCATTAAAATCACCGAACAGGGCGAGGTTTTAGCCTCGAAATACTCTTTACCAGAATTGGCCTTGTATAACCTCGAAACGGCCGTAACGGCAGTCATACAGGCAAGTTTACTGGGCAGTGGTTTTGATGATCTCGAACCCTGGAATCGCATCATGGAGGACTTGGCCACCCGTTCACGGCAAACCTATCGCAGTTTGATTTATGAAGAACCGGACTTTTTAGACTTCTTTCTGTCCGTAACTCCCATTCCTGAAATTAGTCTTTTACAGATTAGTTCCCGACCGGCGCGCCGGAAAAGTGGTCAACAGGATTTAAGTACCCTGCGGGCAATTCCCTGGGTATTTAGTTGGACTCAAACCCGTTTTCTTTTACCTGCTTGGTATGGTTTAGGGACAGCTTTACAGATGTTTCTCGATGATTCTCCTAACCGAAATTTGGAATTGTTACGCCATTTTTATCACAAGTGGCCTTTCTTCCAGATGGTGATTTCTAAGGCAGACATGACTCTATCGAAGGTGGACCTACAGATGGCCTATCACTACGTCAGTGAACTTTCTAAACAGGAAGATCGAGAACGTTTTCAACGTCTGTTTGAAAGGATCAAAGAGGAATATAATCGCACTAGCGAGATTGTTCTCCAGATCACCGGCGAGAAACATTTATTGGATAATGATCCGAATTTACAGCGCTCGGTGCAGTTACGCAACGGTTCGATCGTTCCCCTCGGTTTCCTACAGGTGTCTCTCCTCAAGCGTTTACGTCAATACAATAGTCAAGCCCAATCTGGTGTGATTCATTTCCGCTATTCTAAAGAGGAGTTATTAAGGGGTGCTTTAATGACGATTAATGGTATTGCCGCAGGGATGAGAAATACCGGTTGATTACAGATAATTAATGGTAGTTTTCGGGTGGTTATCTTGAAGGTAATCCACCCTATTTTTGGGAGTTGTCAACTTTTTGTAGAACTTCTACTAATACTAAATCCGTTGAGTAACGCACAGAAAACGGGTTTCTCGGAGAAACCCGTTTTCTACTCATGCACTCATGCAAAAAGGGGAATAAATAATCAGTCTTTAATAACCAGATTTAGTATAAGTTGTTATTTTTAAAGGGAAAATCACCGCTAAAATTGGGCATTACTTCCGATTTTATCACTCAATCCAAGCTTTTGGGGGGTAGAACCCCCCAAACCCCGTAGCGTATTAGCTTTTCGGTGGGATGCTTACAGGCAGCTGCTGATCCATTTGTAATTGTTTAAAAGTCACTGATAATTGCTGATTATCGGTATTTCTGCAAATGTGAGATGCACCCAATCTGCTTAACCCGAACTGACGTTAATATTACTATCACTTATTGACTAAAAATGAAGATTTTACCGCTAACAGTTGACAATTGATGAGCGACCCCGAAGAGAAGCAATTAAGCTCACCGGTGTGTCGGAAGATTAGAGATTGTGCCAAAATGGAGAAAGTGACCCAATGATTACAGGTAAATTGTTAAAAAAAGGATCGAGTAACCGTGACTGATACGAACTTAGATATACTATCCCTGACGGATCCAGCGATCGCAGGGATTCTGCAAAAAGAACTGCAACGTCAAAGAGATCACCTAGAATTAATCGCTAGTGAAAACTTTACCTCGGCTGCCGTCATGGCCGCCCAGGGTTCGGTTTTAACCAACAAATACGCGGAAGGACTGCCAAAAAAACGCTACTATGGCGGTTGCGAATACATTGATGAAGCAGAACAATTAGCGATCGATCGGGTTAAACGACTATTTGGGGCAAACCACGCTAACGTACAACCCCACTCTGGTGCCCAAGCTAATTTCGCCGTTTTCCTGACCCTCTTGCAGCCCGGCGATACGATTATGGGCATGGATCTCTCCCACGGGGGTCATCTTACCCACGGTTCCCCCGTTAACGTTTCCGGAAAATGGTTCCGAGTAGTACAGTATGGAGTAAGTCCCGAAAGCGAACGCCTGGACTACGATCTCATCCTTGACATCGCCCGTAAGGAAAAACCCAAACTAATTATCTGCGGTTATTCTGCCTACTCGCGCCGGATTGATTTCGAGAAATTCCGCGCCATCGCTGACGAAGTGGGGGCCTACCTGATGGCAGATATCGCCCATATTGCTGGTTTAGTGGCCACTGGTCATCATCCTAACCCCCTACCCCACTGTGATGTGGTAACTACCACCACTCACAAAACCCTGCGCGGTCCTAGGGGTGGTTTAATTATGACCAAAGACGAGGAATTAGGCAAAAAATTCGATAAATCCGTCTTCCCCGGTACCCAAGGCGGGCCCCTAGAACACGTGGTCGCGGCGAAAGCGGTGGCTTTTGGGGAGGCCCTGAAACCGGAGTTTAAAATCTATTCGGGCCAAGTAATCGCTAATGCCCAAGCTTTGGCAGGTCAGTTGAAAGCTAGAGGGATTAAAATTGTCACCGATGGTACGGATAATCACTTGATGTTACTCGATTTAAGATCCGTGGGCATGACCGGGAAAGAGGCAGATCGCTTGGTGAGTACGATCAATATTACCGCTAATAAAAACACTGTTCCCTTCGATCCCGAGTCTCCCTTTGTCACCAGTGGTCTGCGCTTGGGTTCCCCGGCTATGACCACCAGAGGACTAGGAGAAACGGAATTTATCGAGATTGGCAACATTATCGCCGATATTCTCCTTAATCCAGGTGATGAAGCCCTGAGAACTGCTTGCCGTCAACGGGTAGCGAAACTCTGTGAAAGCTTCCCCCTCTATCCCCATCTCCATATTTCCGTCCCCGCCTTGGCCTAAAACGAGAGATAATAAAAACTCATAATTGGCGATTGTTCTTTGGTCGTCAATTGTGAATTAAATCGCCCCCCAATTCCCATGTCTGGAGATTTATACTATCTAATTGCTTTTCTGATCGCCCATACAGTGGTACTTTGGAGTACCCCCCTCGTCAGAACCGTCGGACTGAAAAGCGGTTACGTCGATAAACCCAACGAAAGGAAGGTCCATGAAAAGCCTATGGTTCGACTGGGGGGAGTTTCGATTTTTGTCGGCGCTTTAACTGCCCTCCTGATCGTTTGGTGGTTGGGAGGGTTTGCCGGTTTAAACAGCGATCGAGAATGGGAAGTGTGGGGCGTAACCCTAGGCGGTTTGGGCTTTTTTCTCATCGGTCTAGCGGATGATCTTTTTAATCTTTCGCCGCTCAATCGTCTGGTAATGCAGTTTAGCGTCGCTTTTCTAGCTTGGCAAGCCGGGGTAAGGATCGATTTCCTGTCTATTCCCTTCGGCGATTTATTACAAATTCATTGGCTAAGTTTACCGATTACTCTCCTCTGGTTAGTGGGGATGGCTAACGCGATTAACTGGATTGACGGTTTAGATGGATTAGCGGCGGGGGTTTCGGGTATATCTGCCGTGGTTATTTTGATTGTAACTTTGGTGATGGGACAACCCGCCGCCGCTATTATCGCCGCCGCTTTAGCGGGTGGGGCCTTGGGTTTTCTGCGTTACAATTTTAACCCCGCCCAAATTTTTATGGGGGATGGTGGGGCCTATTTTATGGGTTTTACCCTCGCGGGTGTGGCGGTGATTGGATTGGCTAAAACCACTGCTGTGACTACTGTTGCCGTTACCGCCGTCCTCTTGCCCTATCTCATCCTCGCAGTTCCTCTCCTCGATATGTCCACGGTGATTATTTCCCGTCTCAAACGCGGAAAATCCCCTTTTGTGGCTGATAAACGTCATTTACATCATCGTTTACTGAAAGCAGGTATCTCTCACCGTCTGACAGTATTATTTATCTACGCCCTAACTCTCTGGGTGGGCAGTTTAGCCCTCGGTTTCTCCAATGTTCCCAGTGGTTGGGGTTTTGCCTTTGGTGCAACTCTCCTCCTCGGTTACGTCGGTTGGCAAGTCTGGCGCAATCGTGGCAGTGAACCGTAAGCCATCTTAAACTAGAAAAAAGATTAATAATTAAGATAGCGGCAGGATAACTCTGGGAGTTTAGCAAATGTCTAACGAAACCGTAACTTATTCCCTTGAAATGGTCCTCAAGGAAATCAAAGACAGCATCAAGGAAGTCAACCACAAAGCTGATAGAATCGATCAACGTCTGACAAAATTAGAAATCGGACAGGCAGAACTTAAAGGAGAAATTAAAGCTTTAGATGAGCGACTAAGCACAAAAATTGACGGATTGACCGCTAGAGTTGCCTATCAAGAGTTTACTAATCGAGGCATTTTGATCGCCCTTGTTGTTGCTATTTTAGGAGGAGCAGCTAAACTTTTTGGGTTTATTGGCAACCCCTAGAAGTTGCCCTTAGCATCATAAATTTTTCCTATCTTATTTTTTCAGCAAGCCCTAATTAAAGTTATCAAAAGTAGGAGTTTAGCAAATGTCTAACGAAACCGTAACTTATTCCCTTGAAACGGTCCTGACAAGGATTGAGGGAAAAATCGACTCTTTACAAAGAGATGTTAATGAGCGTCTCACTAAGCTAGAGATAGGACAATCAGAAATAAGAGGGGATATTAAAGCCCTAGATTCTAAAGTTATGGAAATAGAAAAGCGTATTGACGACCTGAATGCACGGGTGAATATTACTACTAATGGGTTTCTTGGCATTGTCGGAATTTTGGTGACAGGAATACTAGGCATTCTGGGAAAAATCGTCTTTTTCCCTAATCCCTAAAAGTTATCCCTAATGGTAATTCGTCCAGATTTGTTTACTCTACAATTTTCAAGGATACAGAGAAAAATGATCTGCAAAAATCCCTCTTTCCGTTCTCCTCTCTGCGACTGTAGCGCCTCTGCGTGAAACAAAAAATATAACACTCATGCCCGAATCACAGTAATTCTATATTGATTTTCTGTCACCACAACTTCAGTGGATAATCTTTCCTCCATTGGTAAGGCATTTTTTCGCCTATCAAAGATAAATAACCAACCAAAATCTAAACCCAAACGTCCTAAATAAGATTCTAATTGTTCAATTCCATCAGCTTGAGGATCGCGTTTTTTATCCCGCCATACTTTTAATTCAATCCCTAAAATTACATCTTTATAACTCAGACATAAATCCATTCTATCGCTACCAATTGCATATTCCCTTTCTAAAACTCCCCCACCATTAACCACGCGATGTAAAAAAGCCATTAATACTATATGCGGAGCGATTTCATGATATACCGTACTACCTAATAATGGTTCGACCTGTTGTCGCCAAAACTTGAGAAATGCTGTTAATAAAGCATCAATATTTAATTCACCTTTTGCCGTCAACCAACTAGGACTAATTAAAGGTAAACTGTCTTGAGTTTCTTGGAATAAAACGCGGGGAATTACTTCACGATAAATGGGATTAGAAATAACTAATCCTCCCCTTGGATCACGTCGTAATAGTCCTAAATCTATTAAATATTGGCGATCATCTGCTAGGGTATCGGGTAAGGTTTGCCCTGCTAAAATCGGTTCAATAATGTTTTTCACTCGTTTTTCTCTGAGTTTTTCCGCCAAACTATCTAAATGAGTATCCTGACGATTAATTAATATTTCTTTGGCTGTTAAAATGTGTTCTTTGGTAATACCGATATTTCTATCTTTTACCATTTTTTCTACAATTTCTTTAGCTAAAGCATTGACTAACCAAGGTTGTCCTTGAGTTAAATCAAACGCTGTTTCTATAGCTTCTGGTGTGAAAATTTGTCCAGTTGCTGCTGTATGTTGTTGATATAATTCAACCACTTCTGCAAGATTAAAATTTCGCATAGTCAGAGAAGCAACTTTGATATTAAAAGGACTGGATGTATTTAATCTATCACTACCACCAGATGCTACTTTATAATCTCGCACATCTCGCAAACCAATTAATCCTACTGAGGTCGGGAAATTTTCTGGACGATTAGGAAAACCATCTCTTAACTGTCGTAAAACTGATATTAATGTTTGGTCTTGTAAAGAATCAATTTCATCTATAAATAATACTAAAGGTCGGTTTAAAGATTTTGCCCAACCTGTTAAAAAATCATTAATTCTATTTCCTGGTTCTTCCTGTTGCCATTGTTTAACAGGTGGTTGTAATTCTTTGGGTAAGCGGATATTTATTGTATTATACCAAGCTCTTAAAATCGCTAATTCTGCTGCACTGGGATCATGATTAAATGCACTTCCTACTTCCACTGACACCATGACTGCTGCATAATTTCCTGTATTAGTAAGTTGTTGTGCTAGAGCTAACATTGCGGTGGTTTTCCCTGTTTGTCGTGGTGCGTGAAGGACAAAATAACTACGTTGTTGAATTAGCTCCTCTAAATCTGGTAATCGTACTGTGGGAGAGAGCATATAGTGGATATCGTCTTTACAGGGACCGGCAATATTAAACCAGCGAGTCATAGAATTTTGGTAATGAGTGAACAATTTAAGTTTACACTATCTATAATTATGTTGGTATCAAGCAAGATTTTCACAGGTTATGTTTCTCCTTTAAATATTCCCATTTAGCTTGATCTGGATCAAAATCAGGAGGTGCAGGTTGGGTTTTCTCAAACCAGTTTTGCAAAACCTTGATTTTAGTTGGTCTTTTTGGTGTTTCTGGTGCTGGTTCAGTGGTTGGGGTTGTGGTATGATCAAGGGTGTCTGTGGCTGCCCAAACTACAATTTCCACGTTTCTGGGGGGTAAATTCAGGGGTTCGGTAATCAGCAACTTACCAGATTGATCAATTTTTCCTTTGAGTTTGTATGCTTGCATGATGTTTTTTTAGGACTTAAGCAAGACGTGGCTGAACGCCTTATTCTTGCGTAGGGGTAATTCATGAATTACCCCTACTTTCGGTCTTTTTTGCGTAAGTCCTGTTTTTATGATAATCTATTTTTAGATGATATCATATTGAGCAAAATTCCCTCTCTAAATTTGGGTTGAAATTATGATAACTACACTCATCGAACGAGAAGCAGAACCAATTTTAATTAGTGACTTAACCTGGAGAGAATTTAAAGCTGTTGAACAGCTAATTGAGCGCCCAGGGTTAAGGTTATCTTTTTTAGATGGAGTTTTGGAGATTAGAAAAATGCCAGGGAAAAAACAGGAAACTATCAAAAAACGTATTGCTTCTTTAGTAGAAATTTATTTAGAATTTTTGGAATTAGATTTTACTCCTACTGGTTCTGTCACCCTAGAAAATGAATTTGAAAAGGTTAAAAAAGAAGGTGATGAATCTTATGAATTGGGAGCAAATAGAAAACATCCTGATTTAGTGATTGAGGTGGTTGTTAGTAGTGGAGGAATTAATAAACTGGAAGCATACAAACGGTTACAAATTCCTGAAGTTTGGTTTTGGACGAATGATGAGTTATTGTTTTATAGTTTAGGAAATGAGGGATATGAAGCTGTTAGTAAATCGCAACTTTTACCGAGTTTAGATGTAGGTTTATTGATGCGTTGTATTAATACAGAAAATCATGCTCAAGCACTGCGGGAATTTAGAGCAGGGATAAAAATTATTGAACCAACTTAACGGAGGCAGGAGGCAGAGGGCAGCAGGCCGTTTTTGTAACGGGGATTTATGCCCCGCTACAAAAATTTTCGCCTTAAAAGACGAGGTTTTAGACCCGATTTTTTCGATAATTGGGGTCAACTAGAATTTTGGCTAATGGTTGGCGATTATCCCACTGCCTACTTCTTCGACAACTTTGTAGATTTTGTGGCCTCTAGCAACAGCATAATCTTTTAATCGGTCAGCTTGTCTATCTAGATTGTCTTTATTTTCGGCGCTGGAAACTCTTGCATAAATGCCAGCTATCAAGTCGGGTTTTGAATGGTTGTCATCCGTTATGATAATTGTACCAGAAGGCAATTGATAGCCTGTTAAATTCCCTTGTTTCCACCACCTCCAAGCCGTTCGATAACTTATTGCTGCTTTTTTTGCATAGTCTGATAGTTTCCTGTCCACATATTGCCATGCTTGACTATATCTGATTATATTTCTCTTGAAACTTTAAAATACCCTCCGCTCAAAGACAGGGACAACCTTTGATCCTAGCCCATCGATAGAAAAACTACTATTAGGGCCACTGGTAGCAACAAGGTGAACGGTGACAGAACTTAACGGCCTATGATTAAAGAAACGAGGAATCAGAACCCTAAATAAATCCTCGCTCCGCCATTGCCTTGATTCTCCCTGATAATTATGGGACTTTTTGCCCGTCACCAAAACCTCCGTCAGTGGTTTAAATCCCAACACTTCGGACGTAGCGCAACCGATAGTCGTTATGCTTTACTGGTCGCCTGTTTAATCGGAATTCTCTCCGCCCTTGCCGCTATTATCCTGAAATTGGGTATCGGTTGGTTAGGTGGTTGGCGGGTGCATCTAGTAGCCAATTCCTCTCCTTTCCTAGTTTTGCCCCTCGGCGGTTTTCTGCTCGGTTACAGTGCCGGTTGGATTGTCGAACACTTCTCCCCCGCGGCCGCCGGGGGTGGTATTCCCCAAGTAAAAGCGGCCTTAGCTAAATATCCTTTGCCCCTGTCTTGGCGGGTCGCCCTAGTAAAAATGATCGGGGCGATCTTGATCCTTGGCGGTGGTTTAACCCTTGGTCGTCGCGCCCCCACGGTACACATCGGGGCGGCCCTAGCGGCCCAATTAAGCGTCTGGCTGCCCACCAGTCCCGATCACCGTCGTCAGATGATCGCAGCCGGGGCAGCCGCCGGGTTAGCGGCCGGTTTTACTACTCCCATCGCCGGCGTCCTCTTTGTGATCGAGGAATTAATGCGCGATGTCTCCAGTATGACCCTAGAAACGGCGATCGTGGCTTCCTTTACCGGGGCCGTGGTTTCGATGATGCTGCAGAATACCCCCTCGATTATCACTGAATATGCCAATATTAGCTTCTCTGCCCAAGAAATACCCATTTATTGCCTTTTGGGGGCTTTAGCGGGCTTATTGGGGGCTTTATTCAATCAAGGCATCCTTTTTTGTAGTCAGATGCAGCGGCGTTGGCGGTTATCTTTAGCTTGGCGCATCGGTCTGGTCAGTTGCTTATCGGGAACGGTAGTGGCTTTTTTACCCGACTTTTTTCGAGATAATACGGGTTTACGCGAATTTTTGCTGGCAGGGGAATTAAGTTGGCAGAATACCGCCCTCGCTTTTGTGGTCTATTTTTTCCTGACGATGATCTCCTATAGTTCCGGCGCCCCGGGAGGACTGCTCGCCCCCGCTTTGGTGTTGGGATCCTGTTTGGGGTTTCTGGTGGGGGGAATCGAGACGAAAATGATGGGTTTCGGCAGCGAACCTAGTTATACTTTAGCCGGTATGGGGGCTTTTTTTACGGGAGTAGTCAGGGTTCCAGTAACGGCGATCGTGATTGTCTTTGAACTGCATCGCAATTTTAATGTTGTGCTGCCCCTGATGTTGACCTGTGCCGTTTCTTATATCACTGCCGAAAGCATTCACCCCGGTTCCCTCTATCAGCATTTACTTTCCGCTAGTGGTATTATTCTCAACGAGGAAACCCCTGCTAATGATGTGCTGGCCCATCTGTCGGCTATGGATGTGATGCAATCGCAGGTGGAAATTCTGGCGGCAGATTTACCCCTGGGGGAAGTGGTGAAAATTATGTCCCGTTCCCATCATCGCGGTTTTCCCGTGGTGGAACAGGGGCGACTATTGGGGATTTTTACCCAAAGTGATCTGGATAAATGGCGATCAAAAAACAGTCAAACCGTCCTACGGGAGATCATGACTCCCAATCCGATTACCGTGGCCCCCCAGGCAGCTTTAAGCGATGTTTTATTTCTCTTAAATCGCTATCAGCTTTCCCGTTTACCTGTTACCGACGGTCAAAAACTGGTGGGGATCATTACCCGCACCGATATTATTCGGGTGGAAGCCGATCAATTGGGGGGAGTTTGTCAACTGCCCCAACCCAGTACCCCTTCCTATGTGGTTTATCAAACTCGTTCCCCGGCCGTGGGAATAGGCCGGATTTTGTTACCCATTGCCAATCCCGACACCGCTACCGCTTTGTTTAAAATTGCTGCTGCGATCGCCCGTGAACGCAATTATGAGATAGATTGTCTCTATGTGATTACTGTGCCTCGTCTTAGTTCTCCGGCGGAAGTCAGGGTAGATACGCGGGAAGGACGCAAATTACTTCATCGTCTGGAAAGATTAGCCCGACGGCAGAATATCTCTGTTCATACACAAATTTCCGTGGCTCAGGATATCGCCGACGGGATTTTAGCCACGATTCGCGAACGACACAGCAATTTATTAATTATGGGTTGGACGGGGGAAAAATCGACTACTGGGGCGATTTTCGGGTTTTTAGTCGATACTTTGATTGCTGAAGCTCCCTGTGAAACCATCTTGGTAAAATTGGGGACAAAGGATTGTTTTCCCAATGATCTTAATCGGGAAAGGATTTGGCTGATTCCCACCGCCGGCGGTCCCAATGCTCAACGAGCTTTAGCATTATTGCCTAGTTTGCTGTCTTTGTCCGAGTCTTCGGATCATCCCAAACTTTGGTTATGTAAAATTTATTCTCCGACGGAGTTACTGCCAGATCTGTCCACTTTGGAAGTTTTACAAGCATCTTTACAAAAAGCGATCGCACAGATGATCGTGCCTTTACCGATTCCTTCGGCCTCTCCGGCCGAGGCAATAATTAATCTGGTAGAATCGGAAGACTGTTCCTTGGTGCTTTTGGGTGCGTCCAGGGAAAGTTTGCTCAATCAGTTCTTAAATGGCAATATCCCCTCGACGATTGCCCGTGCCGTTAATTGCACTGTGATTCTCGTGCGAGGGGAATTATCAGATTAGTTTATTAGCTAGGCGGAAGCTAAACTTAAACCGAAGGGTACGGTATTGTCAATTTTCGCCCCTTGACTTTCCTCTAGGGAATGGGGGTAGAATATTTCCCCCTCTAGTTGACCATCGGAGTCATCGTCATCCCCATCGCTGATATAAAGGCGTTCACAGGGGATATTATCGGAAAGGATGGCACTGGCCATCATCCCCGTATGAATCTCTAAGAAAGCATCGGCTAGGGTCTCAAATACTAAACGCTGCCCCGGGAAAACCACCCTTTCAAAATACCAGTTAGCAATATTGGTGATGCGAACAATTTGAATATGACTGGTCGCATTGACATAACAACAAAGAATACTATTTTTCTTGCCGTTGGGGAGGGGATCGAGAATCTGTGCCATAGCAATTGGGGTGATCTTAAAGTGGGTTTGTCATCGCTCCTTCACCCTAACATCCTTTGATCCCCGATAGTTGTAAAGATGATTACATTACTCTGATAAAAATCTACCGATCGCTTTTTCTGGTGATAGAAGGCGGTTTTTATTAAAAAATCATTAAATTTAACTACTGCCTAGTTTTGGCTATTTGTCAAGGGGGGAACTACGTTTTTTTGCTGTTTTTCTTGATTTTTTGCTAGGCTATTTATCACTCAATTTTGTTGACGGTTTCAGGATTATCGAAACCGAGGTAATTTTTGTCAAGTTAGATACCTCTTGCTCTTGATCTTATCGATCTGGTTGACTAAAAAGGGGCGGCCTGTGCTGGGACTGATAAGTTTTACAGTGCTGGGGATAATAATCCCTCGATTGTTCGGGGTTTCTAGCCAAATTTCCCCTGAGAATCCCCGTCTTTTGCAAGCGGGGAAATGTCAACTCATCCATACTTGGGACTCTATCAATCGATTTTCCCGGCCGAAGCAGTATTAACTATAAACTTTCTAAAACCTCTTGAGCGGCGGCCAAAGTCCGTTCGATATCGGCCTCTGTGTGAGCTAAAGAAGTAAAACCAGCTTCAAACTGGGAAGGAGCTAGATAAACGCCTCTTTCCAACATTCCCCGGTGAAAACGACCGAATTTAGCCACATCGGCCTTTTTGGCCTCTTCATAGTTATGCACGGGGGTGCCAGTGAAAAACATCCCGAACATGGCACTGATATGACCTCCAAAAACTCTATGACCAGCATCTCTGGCCACTTTCAGCAGCCCTTCAGTTAAGGATTTGGTCACTTTATCGAGATATTGGTAGGTGCCGGGGCGCTGGAGTAACTCTAGGGTTTTAATTCCCGCCGTCATGGCCAGGGGGTTGCCGGATAAGGTTCCCGCTTGGTACATCGGGCCGGCCGGAGCCACCATCGCCATAATATCGGCCCGACCGCCGTAGGCCCCCACTGGCAGCCCACCGCCGATAACTTTGCCGAGGGTGGTTAAATCGGGGGTGATGCCGAATTTTTCCTGAGCGCCACCGTAGGCGATGCGGAATCCGGTCATTACCTCATCAAACATTAATAGGGACCCGTATTCCTTGGTTAATTCCCGCAATCCTTCTAAAAAGCCAGCATCCGGCACGATAAAGCCGGCATTACCCACCACTGGCTCTAAAATCACCCCGGCAATCGAGTCGGGATTTTCGACAAAGAGGGCTTTTACCGCTTCCAGGTCATTGTAGGGGGCGGTTAAAGTGTTGTTAGTGGTGGTTTTGGGAACCCCCGGCGAGTCGGGTAGGCCCAGGGTGGCTACACCAGAGCCGGCTTTAACGAGGAACATATCGGCGTGACCGTGATAACAGCCCTCGAATTTGATGATTTTATCCCGGCCGGTAAAAGCCCGCATTAAGCGCAGGACGGACATACAGGCTTCGGTGCCGGAATTGACAAAACGCACCATTTCAATGCTGGGAACGGCATCAATCACCATTTCAGCGAGAATATTTTCCTGGACACAGGGAGCCCCGAAACTGGTCCCTTTATCTAGGGCATCGTGTAGGGCGGCAATCACTTCGGGATGGGCATGACCACAGATAGCCGGCCCCCAAGTTCCCACATAGTCTATGTATTCGTTACCGTCCACGTCGCGAATATAGGCCCCTTTGACGCTTTCAAAAACGATGGGTTGACCACCGACGGATTTAAAGGCCCGCACGGGGGAACTTACACCCCCCGGCATTAATTTTTGAGCGGCTGTAAAGATTTCTTTCGATTTTGTTGTTTGATACGAAGATGTGCTAACCAATCCTGTCTCCTTGTCTATTTGAGTCTATCGGTTTCGGGGAATGCCAGGAGCTTTGTTTTGTTAACTTCCTGCTGCTTGTTCCATTTTAAAGATCACTGGCCTACATTTGACGCAATTTTTCCCTAGGAAGAGCGCTGGTCGGCTCAAGTCTCGCTCTTCTTGACTTATAGCTTGATGGTTAACAGCTTATAGAATTGGCTGAGAAAGGGCAAAAATTTCACTTTTGACAATTTTTCCACAATCTTTTCAGAATTGCAGTAAAAACCTAGCAATGGGCGAAGTTATTGCTATTGATAGATTTTAGCCCAGAAAGAGCGATCAAAAAAAGCTCCGGTTTTCCACAGATTTTCCACAGGGGAATTCTTGCTATTATTTCTTAGCGTACAAAAAAACTATTCCTGCTATGAAATTTACCAGTAGTCAAAGCGAACTCAACAGCAATTTATCCCTAGTTAGTCGGGCCGTTGCCAGTCGTCCTACCCATCCGGTTTTGGGCAATGTTCTCTTTTGTGCCGATGAGGAAAAGGGCGAAATTAGCCTGACTGCTTTTGATTTGAGTTTAGGGATTCGCACCAGTTTTCGGGCCGAGGTGGTGGAAGGGGGCAAAATTACCCTGCCGGCAAAATTGCTTAACGATATTGTCTCTCGTTTGGGAGAGGGGGAAATCACTATCTCTGTGGAAGAAAACGAGAATGATGAGGAGCATAGTCTCGCTTTCCTGAAAACTGCCTCGGCACAGTTCCAAATTCGCGGCATGAAGGCCGATGAGTTCCCAGAATTGCCCACGGTGGCCGATGGGGAAATTGTTAATTTACCTATAGTTGCCTTGACAGAGGGACTAAAAGGTGCATTGTTTGCCGCTAGTGGCGATGAAACTAAACAGGTGTTGACGGGGGTACATTTAACTAAAACCGTCGATTGTCTAGAATTTGCCGCTACAGACGGTCATCGTTTAGCGGTGGTACAAACTCCCCTAGAGGAGGTAGAAAGTGCCTCTGGTGGCTTTAATGTCACCATTCCGGCCCGGGCCCTGCGAGAATTGGAAAGAATGATGGCAACAAAACAAAATATCGAGACTATTACTCTGCACGTGGATGATTCTCAAGTCATCTTTGAAATGGGGGAACAGAGGTTAACCAGTCGTAAGTTAGAAGGGGCCTATCCCACTTATAATCAGTTAATTCCTAAATCCTTCGAGCGCTCTTTGGTTTTAGACCGCAAACAATTAATCCGTTGTTTGGAATTAGTGGCGGTTTTATCGGACCAAAAGAATAACTTAGTCAAGTTTAGTCTCGATAGCGAAAATGACCGTTTATCCCTAGCGGTGGAATCTCCTGATTTAGGTAGCGCCAAAGAGTCCATGGCGGCGGAAATTCAGGGAGAAAGCGGCGATATTGCCTTTAATGTTAAATATTTGATGGACGGTTTGAAGGCTTTACCTAATAATGATATCCAAATGAAGTTAAATGCTAGTACCCAACCGGTTATTTTTACCCCCTTGGGAGGTTTAAAGATGACCTATTTGGTGATGCCGGTACAAATTCGTCAGTAATTCTGACTTAATCGGAATTGTGGGATCTGTTTTTAACCTATCCCAAGCACTGGATTGTAAGTAGCTGGTTATAATTAAATTGAAGATAGATTTTGGGTTCGATCCCCCCTTAATCCCCCCTTGATAAGGGGGGTGTCGATCCCCCCTTAATCCTAGGGCTAATTCATTCTCCGAATCTAATTCTTTTTTTTGCTACCTTTAATCGCTTACGAGGTAAGTTAGGGAGCAGGGGAGTACCGGTTTTTGCTCTCATAGTAGGTTGATTCATGAATCAACCTACAAAGCACGACGTTTTGACAAATTTTCAGCTATGTATTTCCGAGAAATCGACTAAAAACGTTACCAGATAAGGAGTTGAGAGAATGACATAAGAGAGAATGAATCAGCCCTACATCTGGGGGGTGACTAGCGATTTCTAGCTTAACCTGCGTTCGGGATAACGCTATAGAAGGGACTGTTAGAAAACCTTGGCCAATTCTAGATTCTCAACTCCTTGATTAATAGCCAATCGCTAACAAGAAGTCCCCCCTATCTATGGACTGGGTTTTACATCAATCTGCTTAAACCGAACTCAGTTTAATTTAGGCTTTTCTGCCGAAAACAAAAGATAATCATCAAACGCCATAAACCAACCCCGATTGCTTGACCAAGCTTCAAGTCCAGGGTTATCTTTCTGGAGATCGATAACTAAATCATGCTTACTAATTCCTTGGCTAATCTGGGCAAAATAATGAACCATTGCCGGCCAAACATATTCACTAATAGATAAAGCTTGGATATTAACAAATCCATGCTTTTTGAGTTTTTCCACATAAGTATGTCGGTCGTATTGATTAGCAAAGGGAATACACATTTTCTTACTATTAACCCGCAGCCAGAAGTTAATTTCTCGACCCACTCTAGGCAAACAATCCGCTATAGCCAACCTTCCACCGGGCTGCAAAACTCGAAAAGCTTCCGCGAAAAAATCCTCACGAGTGTCAAAATGAAAAGCACATTCTAAAGCGGTCAACTTATCAAAAGAATTCTCAGGAAAAGGTATTTGAGTAGCCGAGCCGACTTGAAGTTTTATCCTGTCCGATAAACCTGCTTTAGCTACTCTTTCTTGAGCAATTTCTACTTGTAACTCGGTTGTATTTAGACCGATAATTGAGCCAACATTGTTTTCTCTTACCCAGAGTAAATCCTGTTCAGCAAAACCGAAACCCACATCCAAAAGGTGATCTCCGGCTTTAAGTTCGGCTACTTCGGCTAATTTACGCGCTAAAGCGGCACAAGCTCCGTTATAAGTTGTTTCTTCTTGCCAATAACCAAAATTAAGCCATTGGGGAAAATTAGGATCATGAAGATGAGGATCGCGTTTCGCTATATTAGTATACAGTTCAGAAACTTGAAACTGATCTTGCAAAAACGCCATTTCTCGAACCGGATTAAGGATAAATTGTTTGATGGTTGCCCAGCGATTACGCCATTCATCTTTGAGGGGAATTTTGCCGATGTTTTCCAAATTATTATCCTCCTAAGGATTTTGCAGAAATATTGCCATTTTTAATTAACCGAATCCCTGAGATTCTCTAGATGCTTTAAAAAAGATTCCACACCTCCGGATTAATCATATAAGGAGGCTTCTCTCCCTGAAGCACTTGTAATATTTGATTCGCCGCCGAAACAGCAGCCGCTAGACTCGCTTCAGGGGTTACTCCGGCTAAATGAGGTGAGAGAATGACATTCTCAAAATTATATAAAGGATTATCTAAAGCCGGCGGTTCTGGTTCAAAGACATCGAGGGCGCATCCAGCTATCAATTTTTGATTAAGGGCGATCCCTAAATCCTTTTCACAAACGACTTTTCCCCGGGAGGTATTAATTAAAAAAGCTGTTGGTTTCATCTTTTTAAAAACTGAGATATTAAACATTTCCCGCGTTTCACTTGTTAGTTCAGTATGCAAAGAAACAAAGTCCGATTCAGCCAGAAGAACATCTAAATCTTTGACCAAAGTTGCTCCTACTGTCTCCGCTTTGCTGGCTGGAACATAGGGATCATAAGCTAATACTCTCATCCCCAGTGCTAGGTTACATTTGTGAGCCACCAGAGTACCAATTCTTCCTAAACCTACAATACCAAGGGTCTTGTTTTCGAGTTGAATCGGTTGCATCTGATTGCGAATTAAATAGTTACCCTTTTTCACACAATGATCTAAAAAAGGGAGCTTTTTAGCAAGGGCTAAAATCATAGATAAGGTGTGTTCTGCTACAGCTGTAGTTGACATTCCGGGATTATTAACAACGATAACCCCCTGTTCTGTTGCTGCCATAATATCAATAGAATCTGTGCCAAATCCAGAGGTACTAATTACTTTTAATTGTTTTGCTAATCGGATTGATGAAGCCTCTAACTTATTAGGATAACGCACAAATACGCCAGATACTTCTTGAATGGCCTCATTAATTTTATCCAGTGTAGGGTTGGACAAAATCTCTATATTAGTAGATTCTTCAAGAAGTTTTTGCCCCGCTTCATCATACATTTTTCCGATTAAAAGAACCCTGTGTTTTTGAATATCCATAGTCAGAGTTTTTGGTGAAGTAGTAGTCATCGTAATTTTTCCTAAATTGAGTTTTAGCAATGAAACAGTTACAGAGATTTTGAGGCTCGATAATCATCTATGGAAACAAGTCGCCAACTAGAATCCTCTAAAAGTTCTAAGACCCATTGATGATACTTAAATAAACTTTCTCGATGACCTACGCTAATAAAAGTTGTCTGTGCTTTTTGTAACTGGTGATATAAGGTTTGTTCGTTGTTCAAATCTAAAGCACTTGTGGCTTCATCTAAGATTACATAGCGGGGATGGGTTACTAACAATCGTGCAAAAGCAAGGCGTTGTTGTTCTCCTAAAGATAATATATTTTCCCAGGGAACTTCCGCATCAAAGCCATGAACTTTTGTGGCTATATTTTGAAGATTAACTTGTTGTAAAACGGATTCAAGTTCTCCATCGGTCATTTCACGGGTTGTTTTAGGATAAAGTAACTGTTCTCTTAGAGTTCCTAAAATAATATAAGGACGTTGAGGTAAAAAGAGAAATTCTTCTAAGGGAGGTCGTTTTAAACAACCAGTTCCTGCATTCCATAAGCCAGCAATAGCTCTTAATAGAGAACTTTTACCTCGTCCACTCGGTCCGACAATTAATAAACCTTCGCCTGGTTCGATAGATAGGGATAAATGTTGAACAATTACCTTTTCATAATCCGGTGTTTGTAAAGTAACATCCTCAAACTCGATCTCATTTTGTTCAAGGGTTTTAATGGTACTAGCATCCTTGGGTTGTCGGTCCATTTCTTCTAAGGCCGACGAAAATTCAGATAGACGCTCAACATAACTGGAAAATCTGCCCAAAGAACCAAATTCAAGGATTAACTCAGAAAAACCATTAGCAAACATACTGCAAGCAATAATAGCCTGATTAACTTGTCCGAAATCAATTTCCCCCCGAATATAGGCCGGAGCGAAGACGACAAAGGGAAATATTTGAATAACTGAGCGATAACTTCGACTAAAAATGTCTTGATTTTTCTCCCAATCAATCTTACTGAGAGAATTTCTGACGAGATTATTAAATCGACGTTGAATGATTTTCAACTCTTGATTTTCGCCTTGAAAAAAGGCAATAGATTCAGCATGATTCCGAACATGAGTTAAAGTGTAGGTGTAATTAGCTTTGGATTCCAGTTCTTCTTGACTAATCTTATCTAATTCTCGACTTAAAGAAACAGCAATTAGGTTGCCGACAATTGTATAAGCCACTAGAATCAAGGCGGCTAGTCGGGAAATTGAGAAAAGAATTACTAAAAAAGTAGTCATTTCTAAGACTTTTTCTAATAAAATAGCTCCAAAATTAACAGCATTTCTAGCAATGGGTTCTATTTCTTGGGCTATCCTTTGATCCGGATTATCCACATCGGATCTAAAATTAATTTTGTAATAAGCGCGATGGCTCAAATATTGGGTAACAACCTGCTGATTTAGCCATTCATACCAATCCAGAATAATTCTTTTTTTAACAAATTTAGAAAATGCAGTAAACAGGGTAATTAAAAGTAATCCTAAGCCATAAAGTAATAAACTTGTCATAAACTTAGAGGCATTTTTATCTTGAATAATGACATCAACCAAATAGCGATTAACGAAGCTATTAACTGCATTAGAGGCCACCAGTCCAACAATTACTAAAACAAGGAGAAACAGCATTCCCCATGAACTTATTACCTCTGAAAATGTCCTTCCTTTAGGATCGGTTGGATACCAGTAAGGAGCGGCAATCAATTTCAGATTGTCAAAAAATTGATGAGAACTTTTTACGGTTTCTTGTTGAAAAAATGGAGTTTGCATAGTTTGAATATAGGGTAACTTTTAGGAAATGCCTTGAATTTTTTTTAACTTCAAGCTTTCTAACTTCAAGGCTTAGGATTATTTAATCTCCTAAAAAAGCCTCCAAATCAGTAAGTTCTTGTAAGATTAAATCCTCACTAATCTCCTGCTGAACTTCAGTGAAGTTAATCATCTTCTCGGCTGTTTTTTGAACTTTTTCACCGAAAATACGGTCAAACAGATAATCAACTAAGCGTCTAATATTAGGAAAGTCAAAGACTAAAGAAGTGGGTAAGAGAACTTCTAATCCTTTCTCTAAACGATTTTTCAATTCAATAGAGGATAAGGAATCAATCCCCATTTCTATCAATCCTTGTTCTGAATCTGGCATAGATTTAATCCCTAAAATAATTCTGACTTGTTTGCTAACATATTCTAACAAATATTCCCGACGTTCTCCTAAAGGAATATCCTCTAAAAGATGCAGTACAGAGTATGATTCTTGAACAGACTTAATGGGAATTTCTGAGAGTCCTAAATTTTTTAGGAGTGGTTTCTCGCCTTTAAATTGATAGATATTTTTGAAACGAACCCAATCCACATCAGCGATTAAAACTTGTGTTTGATTAGAAGCCATAATAGCATCCATCACCCTCAAGGCCATATCGGGAGCAATTTCCCTGATGCCAATCTGTTTGAGCCAGTCCTCATAGTCTTGAGACACTATACCATGACCCGCCAATAATGCCCAATTTAAAGTCGTTGCAGGAAGTTGTTGAAGATGACGGAAATGAGCCAAAGCATCCAGCCAATGACTAACAGTATCATATAAGCCTTGTTCCTTTGCCCCCCAAATTGCACCCGCCGAAGAAAACAGCACAAAATAGTCTAATTGAGTACCCAAAGATAGTTGATGTAAATTCCAAGAACCCTTAACTTTTGCCTGAAAAACTGCTTCGAGATCCTGCAAAGTACAGTCTTTTAATTGAGCTTGTCGGCCTGAGATTCCGGCAAGATGGAAAATGCCACGCAAGGGATAAGCGGTTTTTTCAATCTGGGTAAATATGGCCTGCATAGCCTCAAAATTGCCAACGTCTGCCGAAATAACTTCGATTGATGCTCCTTTTTCCTCTAATTTTCTGATTTTTTCTGATATTTGGGCTAATTCGGTTGCTGAATCCCACAGGAAGCGAGCCGGTAATGAGCGGCGTGTCGTTAAAATGAGATGTTTTGCTCCTAAATTGACTAAATGTTCCGCCAATTCTAAGCCTAGATGTCCTATTCCTCCCGTAATTAGGTAGGTAGCCTCAGGTTGAATCTTAACGGTTGTTGTCTCTAGAGACTTGAGAGGAAGCAGACGAGCAATATAGCCTTGACCTTTGCGGAAGACCAAATGATCCTCATCGTGAGCATGAGTTAATCCTAATAGTAATGCGGTAATATTTTGATTAATATCAACGTCGGGATCAAGATCCAGCATACCTCCCCATAATTGCGGATTTTCTAGGGCAATAACACGCCCCATTGCCCAAAGAGGAGACTGAAACCCTAAAGAAGGCTGTTCTAATTCAAAGGGTTGGGCCCCCTGAGTGACAAGGAATAATTGAGGAGGATTAGGGATTTTTTGAATAGCTTTGAGAAGATTTAAAAGATAGTTACAGCGATTCAATAAAATGGATTCTGGTTGCTCTTTGCCATCACTATTCAAAAGATAAATGATCCGATCTGGAGATGGATTTGACGCAAACCATTCCTCTAATTGTTGTAGTTGATTAGCATTCAAACAAGACTCAGAAGATGATATTTGTGTATTTTTCTGCCCTTGATAAATTATCCGACAGGAATCACACTTTTTCAGTAGTTGCTCTTGAATCCCTAAGGGAAAAGTATCTTGTTCTGGGTCAATATCAGTAAAAATTAGCCAGTTTTTAGCGGTGTTAGGGGAGATTTCTGAACTTTGAGCCAGAATAATACTTTGCTGAAATAAAACACTACCTATTTTTTGATCAGGAGAAACAAATTCTACCTGAGAAAAACCCGATTTAAGCAGAATAGATTCCCAAGTCGATGCTGTAATTATAGGATGATTTGGGCGCAAATGATAATCGCTAAAACGCCACCAACCTTGAGTGACACCAAAGATTAAATCAATCCAGGAAGATTGCTGAGTTAATTCCAACAGTAATAAATGACCGCCTGGACGTAGTAAACTTTGAATATGAGGCAAGGTTTCCTCTTGTAAATTGGCGGTAGAGTGTAAGACATTAGCTGCGATAATCAAGTCATAAGAATGACTGCAAAACCCTTGTAATTTCGGAGCTTTTTCAATATCGAGTACTTTGTATTCTAGTCCAGAAAATTCAGCTAAATTATCTCTAGCTTTCTCTAGAAAGAAGGGGGAAACATCAGTGAATGTGTAGGTAATTTGACGAGACTTACAAGCTTTAAGAACCTGTTGGGTTGTAGCTCCAGTTCCCGCGCCAATTTCGAGAATGCGGAGGGAGGCTGAGGGAGCATAACTTGAGAGGAGAAGTTCAACGGTTTTAGAGATACCCAGATTGAGAATTTTTGCCGAAGATGTATTTTTATAAAACTCGCTGGCTCCTCCTTGTCCATCTTGAGAAAATAGGATAGATAAAGGAGATATTTTTCCCGTAATAATGGCCGCTAAATTTGTGGCAACTTGTCGAAATAGATTGAGTTCTATTTGAGCATTAGGATAATGATTGATTAAATCCTCTACCGCTAAATCAGGATTAGAGTGTTCGGGTTCTTTAACAATTTTCCATAGGGTATTTTGCTTTTCTAAAATGCCGACTTTCGCTAATATTTCTAGAAGATGATTCCAGAAAGATTTATATTCTTGTTTGAGTTCAGCTTGACTAAAACTTTGATCAGGATCAAGAAAGGTATTCATTTGAAAGAGTTCTAAATCTTGCAGAGCTTTAACAACAAAGTCAGCTGCCAGTTTTTCCATTTCGGAAAAAGCGCGAGAAACTCCCATCAATTCTGAGGAGTGTAATTGGGGTTCTAAGTAAACCTCTAAATCAGTTTTAAGGGGGGTCAAATTTTGTAGCTTACCGTTGGCTAAATCCCAGGGAAGCCAAGCTACTTGATAAAGTAATTTGGCAAAATTAAATTCCTCTTTTTCCTGATAATAGAGTTTAATCAACTGTTGAACAATTGCGGATATTGTTGGTTTTTCATCTTCAGAATAATGACCTGTTTCTAAGAGGGTTTGCATCAAAGTATTTTTGTCCTTTTCAGATAACATTTTGACTAGATTAGATTCCTGTGGAACAGTTGCAGATGGGGTTTTTAAAGGAATCCAGTGTTGACGTTTTTGAAAGGGATAAGTAGGTAAAGCACATCGTCTAGGATGATAGTCTTGATCAAAACTAAACCAGTCTATCTTTGCACCGCGAACATAAAGTTTGCCCAGACTTTCTAATAAAACTTGCCAATCAGAAAATCCTGAGCGTAAACTGGGTAGAGTTAGAGGTTCAGATGAAGATAGGGATGATTGAATAATTCCTGAGAGAATAGGTTGAGGTCCAATTTCAATAAAGGTATCACATCCGAGAGATTGTAGGAATAAAGCCCCTTGATGAAATTGTACCGTATTTAGTAAATGTTGAAGCCAATACTGAGGAGTCATAATGCTGTCATCAGCAATTTCTCCTGTTAGGTTAGAGACCAGAGAAATTTGAGGTTGACTGAAAGAAATCTCTTGAAGAATCGTTTTAAATTCTGCAACCATTGGCTCTACTAAAGGGGAGTGAAAAGCATGGGAAACTTTGAGTTGACGAACTTTCACCCCAGCATTAGTGAAATGGTTACAGAGTTTTTGAATTACGCTTTTTTCTCCAGAAATAACGGTATGTTGTTCCGCGTTAATGGCAGCAATAGCGATTTTTATGCCTTGGCTTTGGCACTGCTCAATAACTGAGTTCTTATCGAGAAAAATAGCGGCCATTTCCCCTTGATTTTGGGGTAATTGCACCATCAAGTTGCCTCGATGGGTGACCAGTTTTAAGCCACTTTCAAGATCAAAAACGCCAGCAAAACAAGCAGCAGAATATTCTCCTAAACTATGCCCTAAAATGGCGGCTGGTTGAATTCCCCAAGAATGCCATAATTGAGCGAGAGCAACTTCAATCAGAAATAGTGCCGGTTGGGTATAAGCGGTTTGGTTTAAGGCGTCATCTGTATCGGCAAATACAACGTTTAGCAGGGATTTACCCGTTAGTTTTTGATAGTAGTTTTCCCCTGCGTCTAAAGTTTTTCTAAAGGTGGGTTGAGTCTGATAGAGTTGATGAGCCATCCCTGCATATTGAGAACCTTGTCCTGTAAATAAAAAGGCAATTTTAGGCGGTCTTTTTTCATCAACTATACCATGAATAGTTGACTGATAATCTAGTTGCTTGAACTGACGTAATTGTTCAAGCAAATCACTGTTTTTATAGCCAGTTAAGGCTAAACGATTCGAGAAATGAACTCGGCCTGTATTTGCCGTAAATACTACATCAGACATATCCTTTTCAGGTTGACTTTCTAAAAAGTCTATGTAGCGACTTACTAACTCTTTTAAAGCTGGTTCGGTTCGAGCGGAAAGGGTGAGCAAATGATAGGGACGTTTGCTCTGATTGTCTTGAGGAATAATGGGAGGAGCTTCTTCTAGAATAACATGAGCATTAACCCCGCCAATACCTAAAGAGTTTACCCCTGCCCGTCGGGGTAATTTTTCGTCCTTGTCTTGCTTAGTAGTCCAAGAAATAGCTTCATTATTAATATAAAAAGGAGTCTGAGAAAAATTAATTTGAGGGTTAGGATTTTGGAAATGTAATGTAGGCGGAATAACTCTATATTTGAGGGCTAAAGTCGCTTTAATTAAACCAGCAATACCGGAAGCAATCTGCATATGTCCGATATTGGTTTTTACTGAACCTAAAGCACATTCTCCCTCATTTGCACCCTGATAAACTTTAGCTAAAGCATCAACTTCAATGGGATCTCCAAGGGGGGTTCCTGTGCCATGAGCTTCCACAAAACTAATTGTATTAGCATCAACACCGGCAAAGGCTAGGGCTTCCGTAGCGGCAGCAATTTGACCCTCTCCACCAGGCGCAGTAAATCCTAATTTTTGGCCACCATCATTATTAATAGCAGAGCCTCTAATAACTGCATAAATATGGTCATGATCGGCTAAAGCATCTGACAATCTTTTGAGCAGAATTACTCCTACTCCACTGCCAAAAATAGTCCCTTTTGCTTCAGCATCAAAGGCGCGACAATGACCATCAGGAGACATGATCAGTCCTTCTTGATATAAGTAACCAATTTTTTGAGGAGAATTAATTGAAGCAGCTCCAGCTAGAGCCATGTCACTTTCTCCACTAATTAGACTCTGACAAGCGAGATGAACTACAACTAATCCAGTAGAGCAAGCAGTTTGAACATTAACGCTTGGTCCCTGTAAGTTTAGTTTATAAGAAATTCGCGTTGTTAAATAGTCTTTGTCATTAGCTACCATTGTTTGAAACCCTCCCGTTGAATCTAGTGTGAAGGGTTGTAACTCGTCATTACTATCTAATTGAACCCGATTAGGATAACAATTATTGATCAAATAGGTGTTCATACTTGCGCCAGCAAATATACCAATTGATCCTTGATAAGTACTAGGATTATAACCGGCGTTTTCTAAACATTCCCAACTACATTCAAGAAGTAAACGTTGCTGAGGGTCTAGTAATTCTGCCTCTCTATCTGTATAGCCAAAAAATTCGCTGTCAAAGTATTCAACTTGATCGAGAATTGGTCTAGCTCTAACATAATTAGGCTGATTAAAGAGTTCTGGAGACACTCCCGACTCTTGTAATTCTTCTTCCGAAAAGAAAGAGATAGTTTCGATTCCATTTTTTAAATTTTCCCAGAAGGTTGTTAAATTTTTAGCCCCTGGGAATTGCCCCGCCATACCAATAATTGCAATGTCATGGGTTTCATTATGGCGACGGATCCGATTTTCGGCACGTTGACGGCTTTTTTGTGCTATAACTTGAGTGGTATTTGATTCTTCGCTTAAGCAACGGGCTAGGGTGGCAACGGTAGGATTTTTAAACATTTCAGCAAGGGATAGCTGACGGTTAAAAAGTTTTTCAAGTTCATTTTGAACTCGGATTAAGTGTATAGAATGTCCCCCTAGTTCAAAGAAGTTATCCTCTAAACCAACTGAGGTTAACTGTAAAACTTCACTCCAAACTGCTGCTATTTGACGTTCATTTTCTGATTGAGGTAAGGTTTGATTTTTCTGACGCTCTTTTGCTAAATATTGATCTATTTCTTGGATACGGCTGCTAAATAATCCCTGTTCAAAATCCTTTTTTAATTTAGATTTTTGAACTTTGCCAATAGAGGTTTTAGGAACTAAATTTCTTTCTAAGGGAATGACATAAGCTGGAGCAATTCCGAATTTTTGGGTCAAATGACTGCGAATTTTTCTAACAACTTTTATCCAGTGTTCAAATTGATCAGATTCTGGGCTAAAAGTAATAATTAATAAGTCAGTTTCTCGACTTTGATCAAAGACGGCAAAGGCGGCTGTATAAGATACTTTAACCCCTTCTAATTCTTCGATTGTTGTTTCAAGTTCATGGGCAAAGTAATTAACACCATTAATTATAATTTCTTGTTTTTCTCGCCCAGTAATAAAGAGTTCGCCCTTAAATAAATACCCCAAATCTCCCGTAGTAAACCACCCTTCTTGAAAAACTTCCTGGTTGAGTTCAGTATTATTGTAATATCCTTTAGTAACAGAATTACCTTGAATTTGAAGCTTTCCAATTTCTCTTTCAGGTAAAGGATTATTTTCCTGATCGACTATCCGGATAGTTGCTCCAGGAATCGGCTTTCCTAGAGAGACAAAACTATTTTCTTCGGTGAGTTCATTTTTACTTAAACCGGCTGACCAAGTAATCCCAGAACAGGATTCAGTCATGCCAAAAGCTGGTTTAATCGCTCTCTCCCGTAGTTGATGTTTTTCAAGAATTTCTAAGAATAGGCGAATCGTTTTTACTGAAACTTGCTCGCCAGCATTCACTAAAAATTTCATTGAGGAGAGGTTATAAGAGGCGTGCTTAAGTTCTTCTGCCTGTTGATTAATTAAGGAAAATGCAAAGTTAGGGGACCAAGAAATGCTTACTTGATGCTTTTGAATGAGTTCTAACCATTGGAGGGGTTGGCGTAGGACTAATTCCATCGGAACGTGAATTTGATGACAAGCCAAATCTACCGCCATAATTCCTAAAAATACGATAGCTCCTACATGATCTAAGGGCATCCAATTAAGGGTAACTTCTTGTTGGGTAAAGTGGTTCATTGCCACTGTACCAGCAGTCATGGACAGAATATTATGATGAGTTAATATTACTCCCTTGGGCATACCTGTACTACCCGAAGTAAAGAGTAATAAGGCTGGAGCTTGTGGATCAAGAATCGGCAATTGATGGACTTTAGAGGTGGCTTTTCTGAGTTCATTAACTGAGATAACTTGCCACCCTTCTAGATGAGAGGAAGTTCCTAATTTTTCAATTTCAGTAATTAGTTCACTATCGGATAATATCAAAGGATTGTCTAAAATTTTCCAAACATTCTCTAGTTTTTTGACGGCAGAATTTTCCAGATCATAGCTAGGAGCAACGGTCAAAGGAACTGGAATAATTCCCCCTAAAAAACAAGCCCAGAGTGCGGGAATAAAGTCTTGATTTTTGGCAATTTGTAGAATGACTTTATGCCCTAATTTTATTCCTTGTTGTTCCAGTCCATTTAAAATAACGAGAGCATCTTGATATAAGTCTTGATAACTCTGAAAATATTCAGTTGCGTCATTTTTGATATAAGTAATTCCATGATTATTATGTTTAGTGGCAGTTTCTAAGACTTCTGACAGAGTCCGCCAATTATCTTCCAATTGTCCTCCAAAACTGATTGAATGCTTAGACACTTTTTTTACACCTCTTAATCAAAAATAGAACCAATCTCGAAAACCCTATGAATCAGTATATCGCTACGCGCAAGTTAAAAGTCAGAAGTGGCCAATTCAAGTTTGAATTGTACCTCCTAGGGCTGCGATGGTCAAGGGCTTTTTGGGGTTGAAGGTTGATGGCAGTCGGTCCCTCGGTCTACCTGAGCTTGTTTGATGATTAACTGAGAAAAGTTTTGAGCGATGGTACTTAAAGGATCGATCGCTTTAATGGAGTCAATTCCTTTGAGTTTGAGAGATTTTGTTAAGAGATGAAATTCGGTACACCCAGAAATATAGGAGCGAGTGTTATATTTCTCTAATAATGCTTCTATATCCCTAAGAATACTTAACGGATCGTGTCCTCTTTTTAGCACTTTATAGATCATTTCATGAATCAACTTTTGATCGCTTTCTGAGAGAGAAATAATCAGATCTGCGGTGGTACAGCCTTCCTGAAATAATTTTTTCTGGTAAGTCCCTGTACTAGCAAGTAAAAGGGTAGGTTCATTATATTCTTGGAGTTCTTGATCCGCTATTTTAATTAAGGAAAGAAGTTTATCCTTCAGATTTTCGGAGATCTGAGGTAGAGCATAATGAGCCGTACAACAGCCAATGACTATGCAATCAGCCAGTTTATTGAGATGTTCCAGATTGACTTGGATAAAATCAATAAATTCTCTTTCTTTTCCACTATCAATAGAACCTGTGCGATCGGGTGCAGAGGGAAGAGAAAAAACGATGACATTAGGGGATTCTTGTTCCTTATCAATAAAAGGATTATATTCATAAATCGACTTAAGAAATTCGGCGGTAACCACTGGGCCCATACCCCCTAAAACGCCAAGAATCGGTAGTTTTGTCTTCATTAAAATCTCCTGCTCGTATAATTGCTGTTGACTAAAAATTAAAATCTTCTGTGAACAGATCCTGCCCCTCTTGAATAAGATTTTCTGAGGAAGCTAAGGATAAGTTGATCAAAGGTTCATGGGCAAATTTTAAAACTTGCTCTAGCCAGTTTTTGAACAAATCTATGAGCAATAAAATTCGCTCATGGATAAATATATCTGTGTTGTAGATTAGCTTGAGATAAAGTTCTTCTTCCTCAACAAAGATAAATTCTAAATCAAATTTAGCGGTCATCATTTTGGGGTCAATGGAGTTAACTGTAATTCCGTTCAATGCCAGATCTATATTTTGATTATTTTGCAGGACAATTGCCACATCAAAGAGAGCATTCCGGCTAGGATCTCGTTGTAAATTCAAATCAGATACGATCTGATCAAAGGGATAGTCTTGATTATCATAAGCCTCTAAAGTGGTGGTTTTTACTTTGCTAAGGAGATCCGTAAAACTGTCGTGATCTGTTATCTGATCCCGCAGGACGAGAGTGTTAACATAAAATCCGATTTGATCTTCTAAATCAGGATGATTTCTGCCGGCGATAGCAGAGCCGATTGTAATTTCATTTTGCTCAGTATAACGGAATAGAAAACTCTTAACCAAACTAACTAAACCCATAAATAAACTGGCTTCTTGTGCTTTAATTAACTTCTCAAAAGTATCGATCAATTCCGGTTCAGGTTGCCATGTAATTGTATTTCCTTGAAAACTTTTAACAGGTGGGCGCGGATAATCAACAGGTAAGTTAAGACGCACAGGGACAGGAGTTAATTTAGCTAACCAGTAATCCCGTTGATCTTGAAGTTTCGAGGTTTCTAATTGACTTTCTTGCCAAGAAGTATAGTCTTTATAATGAATTCTGAGAGGGGGCATTAATTGGGAATTTTCTTGTCCATAGGCGTGATAATGGCTGAGGAAATCTTTAATTAAAACCCCGGCTGACCAACCATCAGAAATGATATGGTGCATATTAAACAAGACGATGTAATTCTCTTGGCTTAGTTTAAGTAAGTTAACTTTAAGTAACGGTCCGACTTCTAAATCAAAAGTCGTTTTGGCATTATGGCTGATCGCTTCTTCGATCAAGTTTTCTTGTTCTGTGCTAACATAAGCTGTCAGGTCTATTTGTTTAATGACAAAGTTCATTTGATTATGGACAACTTGACGGGGTTGATTATTGATTAAAGTAAAGGTAGTCCGCAAAATTTCATGGCGTTGAATTAACTGTTGAAAGGCATTTTCAAAAGCATCAATATTGAGATTGCCCTTGAATTGATAAGCACTGGGCATTCCGTAAGCATTATGATTTTGATCTAGAAATTCTAAAGCCCAAAGACGACGCTGACCATGAGACATCGGATAGGATTTTTGGGGGGGAATTGCCGAAATGGGTTCTTGATAATTGTATTGAGTCTGGGAGATTAAAGTCGCCAATCCAGCAATGGTTGGAACTTTAAAGAAGTCAGCCAATTTTACGGATACATTTAGTTCTTTATGAACCCGGGTTACAACCCTTGATAAGAGTAGAGAATGACCGCCAATTTCAAAGAAGTTATCAAAAATACCGATAGGATGTTTAGAGAGAATTTTTTCCCAGATACTAACGAGATTGGATTCTAAATAATTCCGGGGTGCAACATAATTAGAATTCACCAGAGATTTACCAGTTTCTCTGAGTTCTCTCAGGGAGTGCAGGTCAAGTTTCCCATGTCGAGTTAAGGGGAATTGCTTTAAAAAAATAAAGTAACTCGGAATCATATAAACTGGTAAAAATTTGGCAAGTAATTCTCGAATCTCAGCAATTTCTAGAGTTTTGTCTGTTTGACAGTAAGCAGATAATTGAGTTTGATTATTAACTTGAACGGGTAAAACAATCGCTCTTTCAATGGGAGCATAGCGAGTCAATTGATATTCAATTTCTCCGGGGTCAATTCGATAACCATTGACCTTAACTTGATTATCTTTTCGTCCCATAAACTCAATGATACCGGGAGCAGTTTGCTTGCCTAAATCGCCGGTTCTAAAGAGAGTTTTTGTCTCATCAAGAAAGCTAGGTTTAAATTTTTCTTGAGTCATTTCGGGTTGGTTATGATAACCCGATGCTAGGGCGGCACCTTCTACACAAATTTCGCCGATTACATGGAGGGGAACGGGATTATTAAATTCATCAAGAACCCCTAAGCGATTGTTATGGAAAACTTGACCGAGGGGGATTTCGCTGTCTAAGTTTTCCTTGATTTCATACTGGGATACTCCCACACAAGTTTCTGTAGATCCGTAAACATTGCTAATAATTTCTGCCGGAAAACGTTTCCGCAAAGCTAAGGCAGTTTCCCGATCTAATTTTTCCCCTCCTACCGAGATATATTTTAAGCTGGAAATGGTTTCTCCTGGTTCAAGTAGCCCCAAGATTTCTCGATAGATAGATGGGGTGGTGTGTAGGGCATTAATTTGATTTTCCTGTAGGAAAGAAACCAAATGTCCTATATATTTTATTTCGTACATATATAGGGATGCACCTATGGTTAAGGGGAGAAAAATATTACGAATAGATGGATCATGAGTAACAGCAGCTGTGAAAATATAGCGCCATTCAGGATGTTTATCTAAATCAAAGGTAAGTCGTAAGCTTTGAATAACATTCAAAATTGAGATGTGACGGCCCATGACTCCTTTGGGATTACCAGTTGAACCTGAAGTGTAGAAAATATAGGCGGTTTGGCTAGAGTTGCGGAATATTTTAGGCTCATCTTTGTCATATTTGTTAACAATAGGATCGATTTTATCTAAGCAAATTTTCTCCATTTTTTCAGGTAACTTAGAGATAAAATTACTCTCCGTTAGGCAAACATGACAGCCACTATCTTTTAAAATAAACTCAATGCGACTGTGAGGATATTGAGAGTCTATAGGAACGTAAGTCGCTCCAGTTTTAAAGGTAGCCAGAATCCCGATGATTAAGTGGTGATTACGCTGGAGCATGACCCCAATCACTTTTCCTACACCTAGCTGATATTCCTGCTGTAAATAATGACTAAGACGATTGACTTTTTCATTTAATTCTTGATAGCTAAGGCTAATTTTTCCCGCAATTAAGGCGGGAGCATTAGGGGTTAATTTAACTTGAGCTACAAAGTCATCAATGATGGTGGCTTTTTCAGGGAGTTTGCGAGTTTTTCCCGTTAATTGTCTGAGTAACTTCTCTTGTTGGACTGGGGTTAATAAAGGTAACTGATAAAGGAGATGATTAGCATCGTCAATGATTCCCCTCAGCAAAATTTCAAAGCTTTCAATAAATTGTTTAATTGTCTCTTGTTTAAATAGTTCTGTATTGTAATTGCAGTAAATAATGAGGTTATCATTAAGTTCAATTAAGTTAAATCCTAGATCAAAAGGGGTGTAACTAATTGGTGACGGTGGCAAGGATACTTTTAAGTCTTTAAACTCAGGCAGAGTTAAACTAGGATCCATGTTAAAAGATACAGAAATGAGAGGAGAACGAGAAAAATCTCTAGGTAATTGTAAAGCTGCTAATAAATCCTCTAAAGTATAACTCTGATGGCGAAAAGCGTCGATCAGGGTTTGTTTAGTATGTTGTAAATGTTCAATAAAAGAGGTGGTAGCATCGACTTGTATCCGCAGGGGTAAAAATTGAGAACAAAAGCCTACTAAGTTGTCACTGCCTTCTATTTGTCGCCCAGAAATAGGAATACCAATGACTAAATCCTTATGACCAGAAATTCGACGCAAAAAAGCAGTATAAGCGGCGAACATCGTCATAAATAATGTAGCTTTATTTTTGCGTCCTACTTTCTGCAAATTTTGCCCAACTTCAGAGGGAATGACTTGACTTTCTTGTCCGCCAGTGTAGGTTTTAACGGCGGGACGGGGAAAGTCGGTGGGAAGCTCAAAGGTTGGGAGATCTTCCTGATAGGTTTTCAACCAAAAATCCCGATGCTCTAACATTTGTGGACTTTGCGTCTCTTGCGCTCGCAAAGTTAAATATTGCCGAAACTGCATCGGTGGTGTGAGAACCTCTTTAGTTGTGTTATTTTGGGATGAATAAAGTTGACCAATTTCCTGCAAAATTAATCCTAGTGACCAACCATCTGCCACAATATGATGAGTTTTTAAAGACAGCAGATAATGGTCAGGTTTTAAGCGCATTAAAATCACAGCAAATAAGGGAGCAATCGACAAGTCAAAGGGTTTTTGGGAAAACTGAGATCGTAACGCTAAGGCCGTCGCTTCGGGATTATCTTCATCCTTCAAATCAATGAAGTTTAATTTAATTTTAACTTGATTGACAACTTCCTGTAATTCTCCTTGTTCTATAATTTGGGTTCGCAAAGCTTCATGGCGATTAATAACTTGATTAATCGTTTTTTCTAAAATGTAAAGATCTAAAGAACCTCGTAATTCTAGAGATGTTGTGACGTTATAGGATGCTGAAGCATTACGGTCTAATTCAGCTAATAACCAAAGCTGACGTTGAGCTTCACTGGTGGGAAAGGATTGATTTAAAGATGGTAAATGTCCCCTACCATCTTCATCTTCAGAAAGCGGCTTTTTTTCTTCTTTCTTGACTTGAGGGCGTTTAGCATTAGCAAAAAAACCAGCTTGCTGTAATTCCGTAATCGCTTCTTTGACGGCTACTATAACTTTGTCTATATCTTCATTAGTATGGCAGGTGGAGAGAAAACAAACTCGTTTTTCCCATGTGTAGATTCCTTTAAGATTTAATAGGTAATAAAAGAGGGGTAATTCGATGGGTTGTAAAAAGATACTATAAGCTCCAAAGGGTTCAAAGCGGAATAAAGATCCAAAATTAACAACCCGAATCGGAATGCCTATTTCTTGAAAAAACTGATTGACTTCGGTGGCTAATCGATGAGTTAATTGATTCACTTTTTCTTGAATCGTTGGACTGTTTTCCCGAAGATGTAAAAGCACAGCACGACAAGCAGCAAGGGCTAAAGGATGACGACAAAAAGTTCCCCCAAAAGCGGTTAACTCGGTTTGGGGATGAGAGTCATCTCCGTATTGCCAGAAACCGCCGTCAACGGTATCTAAGAAATCTGCTTTACCGCAGATCATACTAATTGGTAAACCTCCTCCAATGGCCTTACCATAAATGACTATATCAGCTTCAACATTGAACCATTCTTGCGCTCCTCCCGGAGCAATCCGAAAGCCGGTAATAATTTCATCAAAAATGAGTGTGATTCCTTTTTTATGGGTTATTTGTCGTAGTTTTTGCAGAAATTCTTGAGGCTGTAAATCGGGTTTGCGACTTTGAACTGGTTCGACTAATACGGCGGCTAAATCATCAGCATGAGTAGCAATAATATCGAGGCTTTCTTCAACTCCATAACTCAAGACTATTACGTCTTCAACCATTCCTAAAGGGGTCCCTAGACTTAAGGGTTGAGCAGTGGTTTTATCTTCTCCTACTCGTGCTAAGATGCCGTCAAAAGTTCCATGGTAGGAGCCGGCGAACATAACGATTTTTTGACGTTTTGTCCGGGAGCGAGCAATGCGAACAGCCGCCATAATCGCCTCGGTTCCCGTATTACTAAAAGCGACTCTTTCGACTCGGCCCATTTCACTAATTAAAGCGGCGGTTTCGGCAGCCAGATTTGACTGCATTCCTAAGCCTATTCCTCGATTCATTTGTTCTTGAACCGCTTCAATGACAAAATCAGGACTATGCCCAAAAAAGTTAACCCCAAACCCCATAGCTAAGTCAATGTAATTATTGCCATCAATGTCCTTAAAATAAGCCCCTTGAGCGGATTCTGAAACAATCGGATATTGAAATTCTTTTAAGGCCATGCGGAAGTCAATGGTCGGTTTAACATCTACCATTGTCTTACGGCTATTTTGTGAATAGGCTTTTGATTTGGCGGTTTTCTGGTTATAAATACTCTGTAAATTTTGAATAAAGGCTTGTTGTTGTTCGGTTAAGGATTTGTTCTCAGTCAGCTTTAAGGCTAAGGGGTTTAAATTGGGAGAACTAGGTTTCTCAGGAGATTTGGGCTTCTCTTGAGAAACCGGCGGGTAAGTTTCTATTTTAGAGCTTTGGGCAGGAATGATTTGAGTCTGATTCGTTAATATTTCGGGGACTATACCTGGAAAAACGGGGGCAGCTTGAAGAACTTCTAATTGCTTGATAATGGTTTTCTCATGGAGTTCTTTTAGGTCTTTTAAAGATTGTAATTGAGCCATCATTAAGGCTTCTTTACCGGAGCTTTCACCGGAGACAGTAAGCTTAGTCCTTGCAGGAATTGAGAGGGGTTCATCTGGCACACAAGCAAGAATTAATTCTTGTCCATTGTTAATGGGAATATTGTTTTGTTTAGAGAAACTATTCGCCGTAGCAAACCCACAACTTTTTAAAACGGAACACCAATTTTCACCCCTTAATAAGGGTGTATCTGAGCGTAATTGTTGATCCTGAAAGCGCCACCATCCGGGGGTTAATCCAAAGGTTAAATTCAGCCATGAGTTATTTTCTACGGTTTCGAGGAGAACTAAGTAACCACCGGGGCGCAAAAGTTCCCGAATATGGGTTAGAGTTTCTGTAATATTTCGGGTCGCATGAAGGACGTTAGCGGCGACAACAATATGATAATTATGGGCAGGTATCCCCTGAGAAATGGGGGACTTTTCAATGTCTAGTTGATGAAAGTTTAGGTTATATTTTTTCTGAAATTTTTGCCTAGCTTGATGCAGTAAGAAGGGAGAAACTTCGCTAAAAGAATAAGTGACATGATCGAGGTTTAAGTGGTGAAGAATTGCTTCTGAAGTGGCACCAGTTCCTCCTCCTATTTCGAGAATTTGATAGGGGCGATCACTATTAGAAAAGCGCGTTAAAATCTGGTTAATAGCTTGGGCAACTCGTTGATTCATCAATCGAGATACGGGAGAATTGCCATAGATACTTTCTGCATGAGCAACGGAACCTTCTGGGAAAATTAATGTCAAGGGGTCTATATTTCCCTTGAGAACTTCTGCTAAATTTTCGCCGCAGCGTTGCAACATTTCTAATTCAGGTTTTGCAGATGGACAAGTTTTTTCTAGCTTTTGTAGGGCTTGGGGTAAGGAAAAAGACTCAGGCAAGTTTTTGACAGTCCAAATATTCCCTTGATTTTGAAGAATATTAGCTTGCTCTAAATCCTGCAAATAACGATTGAGCAAAATGTGATATTTGGGGGCAACAGGTAAGGTTTGTCTTAGGGTTTCTATTGTCCATTGTTCCCCTTGATTAAGTTTTTTACCTAAGGACTCTAAAGCCTTGATGATATAGGCTGTAGCGATGGGTTGCAATTGATCAATGACTTGCAGATAATTGCTTAATTCTGTCTCTTCATCGATAACTTTAGCTGTTATTTCTGAAGCATTTTCTAAGGGTTTTTCTTTGACAAATTGGCAGAGGTATTCGGCGATATCAACAAGAGTTTGTAAATCGGTAAACAGTTGATCTATTTTCACTTTGACTTGAAATTTTTCTTCAATTTTGCGAGAAAAGTCAGTCAAGATAATTGAGTCTGCTCCTAAGTTTAGTAATGTCTCATCCTCCGGCAGATCGTTCTCATCTTCTTTCAGCAGTAAAGCTAGAATTGATTTTAATTGATTACGGATTTCCTGTTGATGTTTTTGCATATTGAAAACTGTGGTTTCGGTATCGGTAAGGTTAGAGGTTTGTGAGTCTAGGAATATTTTGTCAATGCTCTGATTTTCTGTTCGAGGATTAGGCTGAAATTGGAAAGGTTTCCTTTGAAAGGGATAGTTCGGCAATCTGACTTTTTTATAGCCATAATTCTGATTGAATTGTTCTGGGTTGAAAGGCAGGCCATTGAGGTAGAGTTGTGCCAAGGCTGAAAGAATTGTCTGCCAGTTATCTAAGCCACGATTGAGAGAACTTAACCAGATGACCTCATCTTTATAACGACGACCTTGTTCTGCCAGTATTGGTCTTGGTCCCACTTCTAAAAATAGGTTATATCCCTTGTTGAAAGCGGTTATTAAACTCGACAAAAATCTTACTGGTTCTCGGCATTGTTTGCTCCAGTAAGTGGCATCTGGTGCATTTTCTAAAACCTCTCCATTAAGTCCTGAAAGTAAGAGAATTTGGGGGCGTTGATAAGAAATTTGACGAGCCTCTTTTTCAAATTCTTTTAAAATTGGCTCCATTAAAGGGGAATGAAAAGCCTGAGTAACGGGGAGATATTGAGCGGGAATTTTTTGCTTTTTGCAGGTGCTAATAACTTCCTCAATGCTGGCACTTTCTCCAGCAATAACAATCTGTTGAGGGTGATTAATGGCAGCTATTGAAACTGTTTGAGTATAATTTTTAATTAGGGAAATTACTGTCTCTTCATCAGCAAAAATTGAAGCCATTTTCCCAGAGGTCGTGGTTTGCATTAATTGCCCCCGTTTGACAACTAAGGCGAGTCCAGCTTCTAAGCTAAATACTCCTGCGATACAAGCTGCTACATATTCTCCCACACTATGGCCAATCAGTAAACTGGGGGTAATTCCCCAAGATTTCCATAGCATTGTTAGGGAATATTCTAGGGCGAATATAGCCGGTTGAGCGTAAGCGGTTTGATTGAGTAAATCGGTCTGTTCACCAAATAATATTTCAGTTAAAGGATGGTCTAAATACTTCGCTAATATTTCGGCACATTGATCAATATATTGACGAAATGTCGGCTGAGTTTGATAGAGTTGATGTCCCATGCCAGGATAACAAGCCCCTTGCCCTGTAAAAAGAAAAACAATTTTAGGGGATTTTTCCGATGTAAAACGTTGATAAAAAGTCAAATCATCAAGCGGGTTTTCTTCAGCAAAAGCGGCTAATCTTTGTTGTAATTCTGGACAAGTATCGCCAACAATGGCTAAACGTTCAGGTAAATCTATCCTGCCGACAGCTGCACTATAACAAATATCTCCAATTTCAGGATGAGATTCTAGGAGGGTATGAAAACGTTTAGCTAATTCTTTTAAAGCGGTTTTGTTGTGGGCTGAAAGAGTTAAGAGATGACTAGGAATTTGTTGTTGAATTTCTGAGATTTTGCTGACGGGTGCTTGTTGAACAATGACATGGGCATTTGTGCCGGAAAAACCGAAAGAACTTACCCCAGCTATAGGGACTTTATTGTTATTCGGCCAAGGTATATTTTGAGTAGGAATTTTAATAGGATGGTCTTGCCAATTAATCAGAGGATTAGGGCTTTGGAAATGAAGATGGGGCGGGATTTCACCCTGTTGAAGAATCAGAATTGTTTTAATCATTCCAGCCATGCCAGCCGCGGCTTCAAGATGGCCGATATTGGTTTTCACTGAGGCGACATAAAGAGGGTCAGAGCGCTTTCCATAAACTGAGGCAATGGCATTCAATTCGATGGGATCTCCTAAAGAAGTACCTGTGCCATGAGCTTCTATGTAGCTCACATCTTCCGGGAGTATTCTGGCATCAGCTAGAGCTTGACGGAGCAATTCTTGCTGAGCGGGTCCACTGGGTACGGTTAAACCGGCAGCAGCACCATTATGATTCACCGCCGAACCTCGCAACAGGGCAAGAATTTGATCCCCGTTTTTCTGGGCTTCTGATAAAGTTTTTAAAATCAAAACCCCACAGCCTTCCCCTCGCACATATCCATTGGCAGAGGCATCGAAGGTTTTACAACGCCCATCGGGGGACATCATTCCCGACTGAGAAAGACTAATCGTAATTGCGGGTTCTAAAATGAGGTTTACCCCACCCACTAAAGCGAGTTCACATTCACGATTTCTCAGGCTACGAATCCCCTGATGGACGGCTACTAATGAGGATGCACAGGCTGCATCAAGGGAGAGACAAGGACCGTGAAGATTGAGAAAATAAGATAGCCTTCCGGCGGCTGCGCTTAGAGCATTACCGGTGCCAAAAAAAGAGTCAATTTGATCATAGTTTGTGCCGTAAACCTTCAGAGCATGATCAATGCTAGTAATCCCCACAAATACCCCTACCTTATTATCGGCTAAATTTTTCAGAGGTAAATTGGCATTTTCTAACGCTTCCCAAGCAACTTCTAAGAGTAACCTTTGTTGAGGATCCATGGAGGCTGCTTCTCTTGCTGAGATCGAAAAGAAACGGGCATCAAATTCTGTGATATTCTCTTGAAGAAATCCCCCATAAGCGGTGTTCATTTTTCCTAAAGTTGGTTCTTGAGAATACAGTTTTGAGATATCCCAACGGCTTTTAGGAACTTCTACTATAGCATCAAGTCCGGCTTGACAAAAACTCCAATATTTTTCTGGGGAATTAATACCTCCAGGAAAACGACAAGCCATCCCAACCACCGCAATAGCTTCACTTTGTCTCGTCTCTAATTCATGGATACGAGCCTGCATGACCTCCATTTTGCTTAAGGTCGTTGCCATTAATTTTTTGTAATCTATACTCTCAACCATGCCCTATTCTCGATAATTTCTAAGTTTATAAGCCGTTAAACATAAATTAGGATGCTGTGCTATCAGTGAATATAAACAAAAGTTTAACCCCACAGAGTTAAGCTTACTCATGTTCACCTACTTAGCCTACCACATCTTATGGCTTTTGAAACATTATTTTTAAAATTTAACCTCCATATTGATCAAGCTCCGTTAATTTTTGATTAAGTAATCTTGCCAGTTCGTCTTCACTGAGGCTGTCATAGGGATTATGATTGTCAGGAATTGGATTTATTTTAATCTCAAAATCGAGATGATTGGCTAGAATTTGTTCCCTTAAGTAGGTACTTAAGCTGAGAAGATTAGGATAATCGAAAATGATCGAAGATGGCAATTTACACCCTAAATCTGTTTCTAAGCGATTTTTAAATTCTATGACCATTAGAGAGTTTAAACCTAAGTCTAAGAATGATGTTTGTTGAGGAATAACTTTGTTCCCATTTAACCCTGTCACTTCTCTTAATATTTTCTCCAGTCCTTCTACTAAAGCGGTTATTCGTTCGTCTATAGAGACAGATTTTAATTGTTCTAATAGTTTTGCTGGACTTGTTTGTTTTTGATTGTTTAGGGTTAATACCTCGCTAAAGAAGGGTTGACTAATGTTGAAAGTTTGATTAAAAATTGACCAATTAATATCGATAACTATTCCTTGGTTAATATCATCTAAAATTATCTGGTTGAGATATTGAAACGCTTGCTCAGAAGGCATCATCTGCAAACCCCAATTAGCGAAACGTTGTTGATCAATTTGGTTGCTCGTCTCCCAAGCTCCCCAATTAATACTAATACCAGGTAATCCTAAACTTTGCCGTTGCTGCATTAGAGCATCCATGAAAGCATTAGCCGCCGCATAATTACTTTGACCCGGTGAACCAAGGATGACAGCCGCAGAAGAAAAGCTTACGAAAAAGTCTAAAGATAGAGAGCGAGTATAACGATCTAATAATAAAGTTCCTGCTACTTTTGGACTCATTACCTTTTGATATTTTTGCCAACTTTGATTACTGATAAGCCCATCTTCTAAGACCGCTGCTGCATGAATTATTCCTCGTAAGACGGGCAAGTCTGCCCCAAAACGAGAGAATAAATTTTTCATATCTGTGGGGGAAGTAATATCAGCTTCAATCAAGGTTACTTTTGTTCCTTTCTCTACTAATGGGGCTATCAATTCTGTTGAAGATTTAACATGGCGACTACACAAAACTAGGTGACTTGCTCCCATTTCTGATAACCATTGAGCCACTAATCCGCCGAGTTTTCCTCCCGCTCCCGTGATTAAATAAGCCCCTGACTGATTAATAAACTGTCGTTTTTCTGAGGTAGGAAGAGATGCAGAAACTAACCTGGCTGCGTAGCGGTTTCCTTGACGTAAAGCCAAACGGAATTCATGGGGGAAACACTTTAATTCATTGAATAAAAGTGCAGCTTCATTAGCTTCTTTATGGATTGGTAAATCTAAACAAACACAACCCATTTTAGGATACTCTTGATTAATGACTGCTCCTAATCCCCATAAATGGGACTGTTGAGGAGATAAAGCCGTATCATTGCTAATCTTATTAGCCCCGCGAGTAATCAGCCATAAATGGGGTAATTTCTCCCAGTTATTAGTGAGGGTTTGCACTAAATTTAAGACGGCATGAGAACTCTGATCTACTGTATCTAGAACTTCTTCAGCTTCTGAAGATTCCCAACAAAAAACAACACCAGTCGGAAATTCTCCAGATGGATAAGCTTCTTGATAGAGACGCTGAAAATCAGATTTCTGAGCCGGATTGATCACAAAAGAATCTTGAGAATAACATTGATAATTCTGCCCCATTTCTACAGTAATTACTTTTTCTCCTGCCTTTTTGTATAAATTAATTAGGGAATTTAAGTCTGTTTCTGGACGAACCAAGACTAACCAAGAATTTTGAGGATCGACGGCAACAGTTGGCATTGAAGAAAGTTTTTTCCATTCCACTTTATAAAAGCAATTATTTGACTTTTCTTGCCATAAACTCTGTAAAATAGCTGGATTTATGCGCCGTGCTGTTAAGTCAGTAAAGCGAGCGCAAAGCTGTCCTTGTTCATCATAAATATTAACATTTACTCTCATTTCACCATTAGTATCTGAGATGACCTGAACTTCCGTCCAAACTTGCGAAGTTGGATTTAGGAATATTTCCAAGGAAGAGAATCCATAAGGTAGATGCAATTCTTGACCATGAATTTCGGGGAAAGCTGCCCCAATACTCTGTAAGCAAGCATCCAAAAGAACCGGATGAAAATAATAACGCCGATCCGCTAAACTAGGGTTAATACTAATTTTAGCTTGAGAGCCTTTTTTGAAAGAATATAACTCTTGAATCGCTTGGAACTGCTCTCCATACCTGATACCCATCTGCTGATAAAGCTCATAGAATTCACGAATAGAAATCGATTCTTTAGAGTTTTCCCTTTCTAATTTAGTTTGGTTTAATTCTGAGGCAGCCAAGCTTTGTATATCCTTAGGTTTGACTTCACCTGTAACATGAAGAACCCATTGTTCTTGTGCAGAATCACTGCTAAATATCTCAAAAGTATAAATCAGTTGAGATGATTTTTTAGGTTTAAAAATTATTTGGATTATTGAGGGAGTTGGAGATAAGATTAATCCCTGATGGATAGAGACATTTTCAAGGGTGACAAAATGCCCATTAAATATTTTCTGACTTGCGGCTAAAATGGCTTCAATAAAACCGGTAGCTGGAAATACAATGTTCTCAAATACCTTGTGTTCTTCTAAATAACTAGGGTTAAGAGAACTCACCTCACCTTCAAAGATCATGTCTCCCGTTGCTAACTTTTTAAAATCTCTAATGAAAGGATGTAACTGAGTCTTGATTTGCCCTAGAGAAAATTCCGAATTAGATAGCCAATACCGTTCTCTTTGAAAGGGATAAGTCGGTAAACTAATTCGCTTACCTTGTTTAAATACTTTAGTCCAGTCTACAGAATAACCATTAACAAAAAGTGTCGCTAAACTTCTATACATTTGTGCCTGTTCATCCTGCCCGGGTACAATACTAGGCAACCATAATAGATCCTGGTTGGCAGCAATAAGGCGAGCCATACTCAGTAATACAGGCTTAGAACCGACTTCTAGAAAACAACGATAACCCTGAGCAATTAAAGACTGAAATCCTTGACTAAACTGTACAGTATTACGCAGATGATCTACCCAATAATCAGGAGTTGTAATTTCTGAACCTACAGCTTTCCCTGTCAGATTACTAATAATCGTTAAGTTAGGTTCATGAAAAGAAATTGTTTTTAAGACCTGGGAAAAATCATCAAGAATAGGCTGCATTAAAGGAGAATGAAAAGCATGAGATACCGCTAAACGTTTAGTTTTATACCCTTGATCAATAAATTCTTTTTCGAGTTGCTCAACAATCTCTTTAAATCCAGAAATGACGGTAATTGAGCCATTGGCTGAAGCAATATTAACTTGATTTTCATAAGAAGTTAGAGCGTTTGCTACCGTCTCATAATCAGCATAAATAGCGGACATACTGCCATTGTGGGGCAATTTTCCCATTAATTTACCCCGTTGAGTCACTAATTTTAAGGCATCTTCTAATGAAAAGACTCCTGCCCAACAAGCCGCCACATATTCCCCAATACTATGTCCTAAAAGGGCTGAAGGTTGTATTCCCCAAGATTGCCATAATTTGGCGAGTGCATATTCAAGGGAAAAAATCACCGGCTGAGTGATTTGGGTTTCCTCTAATAACTCACTATTTTGCTCTTGAAAGATTAAATCTAAGAGAGATTTTTCTAAAAGGGGTTCTAGAATTTGATCACAAAGATCTAATGTTTCCTTGAAAACAACTTCTCGGTTATAAAGGGTTTCTCCCATGCCGGAATATTGAGAGCCTTGTCCAGAAAAGAGGAAAGCTATCTTTGGCGGAGTCTCTGATAAAATCGGTCGGATTAATGAGTCAGAATCTTCACCATCTTGGTAATCAATTAATGCTCGTTGTGCCGTGGTTATTGAGTCTGCTAAAATACAGATTCGTTGCGGAAAAATCCCCCGCCCTGTACTGGCGGTAAAACAAACATCAGCTAAATTGATAGACTCAGTCAAAATATCTTGATAACTTCTCGCTAACTCTTGCAGCGATTTTTCAGAACGAGCCGAAAGGGGTAATAGATAAAAATTATTCTCCGAAGGTTGAGGTAAATCAGCGTCAATTTCCCCAACAATGATATGAGCATTCGTTCCACTAAATCCAAAGGAACTTACTCCAGCAATCCTTGGACGTTCGCTGATATGCCAAGGTTTTCCTTGTACAGGAACTTCAAAAATATGAGAACTCCAATCAAAGCGGGGATTAGGATTTTTAAAGTGAAGATGAGGAGGTATTTTATGGTGTTGTAACGCTAGAACGGTTTTAATTAATCCGGCAATTCCGGCAGCACCTTCTAAATGGCCTAAATTCGTTTTTACTGAACCAATAATTAAAGGCCGATTAGGGGAGCGTTGGCCAAAAACGGCGGACATACTTTCTAATTCAATGGGATCACCAAGGGCTGTTCCAGTGCCGTGAGCTTCAATATAATCGATTTGTTCAGGCTTGAGATTAGCACGTTTAAGGGCTTGATGTAATAATTGTTCTTGAGCTTGACCATTAGGAACAGTTAGCCCACTACTTGGACCATCATGATTGACGGCTGTGCCATAAATTTTCGCTAAAATTTGGTCTCCATTCTTAACTGCTTGGCTCAATCTTTTCAGAACAACTATTCCACAGCCTTCTCCTCGCACCATGCCATTCGCGCTCTCATCAAAGGTTTTGCAATGTCCATCAGGGGCAAGCATATGGGCGCGACTTTCGATTAAAGAAATAATGGGAGTTAAAATCATATTAACCCCTCCAGCCAAAGCCAGATCGCACTCACCATTAAGTAAGGCATTATAAGCTAAATGAATCGCTACTAATGAGGAGGAACAAGCGGTGTCAATAGTCATTGATGGACCCTGTAAACCAAGGACATAAGAAAGACGACCCGCCGCCATACTAACAGAAGTTCCTGAACCAGTATAAGCATTAATGGCTTGAGGAGAATAACTTAATTGGGCATAATCTTGAGTCATGCAACCGATAAAAACTCCCGTCTGACTGTTGCGTAATTTTTGGGGATTTTGTCCAGCAGATTCTAAAGCTTGCCAGGTGGTTTCCAAGAGTAAACGCTGCTGAGGATCCATAGCGACAGATTCTCTAGGAATAATGCCAAAAAATTCTCCATCAAATTCCTCAATTTGTTCTAGAAATGCACCGTAAGGAGCGTATATTTTGCCGGGGACATCGGGATTAGGATCATACCATGTTTCCTGATCCCAGCGCTCTTGAGGAATTTCTGTTATAGCATCTTTTCCCTGTTCTAAAAGTTCCCAGAAAGATTGTAAATTCTTAGCACCGCCGGGGAATCGACAAGCCATGCCGACAATAACAATAGGATCATCATCGAGTTGTGATTTTTCTGGCTGTTTTTGAGAAATTTCTGCTTTTATTTGAGGGGTAAATACTGGTTGACAATTATCTAGAACTTCTCGCTGTAAATAATTAACTAAGGCTTCAACGTTCGGAAAACGAAAAGTAATTGTCGAAGGGAGAGAACAATTAAAGTCAGTTTGTAACAGATTTCGTAACTCTGTAGAAGTGAGAGAGTCCATCCCCAAATCAAAAAAGCCTTGTTGAGGGGAAAAAGTTTCATCATTTGAGCGTCCTAAGACAGTAGAAACACGCATAATGATATGATTAGTTAGCCAATTAGGACGCTCTTTTAAGGTTAAATTTTGCCATTGTTTTAAAAACTCAGATGAGGGGGCTGCTTGGGGGTTTCCTTGAGGCAGAAAGTTTTTATAAAAGCTTTGATGAATATAAGGAAATTGTTGCCAGTCAATCTTAATTACACCAGCGCGAATAATCTGATTTAGGAGAATTTTTTCGAGAGCATTAAGGGCTAAATCGGGTTTCATAGCCCCATATCCTTTAGCGGCTAATCTCTCCAAAACATTGCGATCTACTGCTGCACCTATTTCGCTCCAAGGACCCCAATTTATGACCGTTCCGGGTAAATGATGCGCCTGACGATAATAGATAAAAGCGTCTTCAAAGGCATTAGCTGCCGCGGCATTGGCTTGTCCAGCTGAGCCAATTAAAGATACAGCAGAAGTATAACAGACAAAGAATTCTAATGGGTCATTTAGGGTGAGTTGATGAAGCAACCAAGTTCCTTTAACTTTGGGAGCTAAAACATAATTAAAGCGCTCTGGTGTTAGTCTTAATAAGGTGGTATCGTCTAAGGTTCCAGCAATGTGAAAAACGCCCCGTACAGGATATTTAGAACGGCATTCTTCTAAGACAGTGTGCAGTTTTTCAGCATCGGTAATATCAAGTTTTTTGAGGGTAATTTCTGCCCCACTAGAGGAGAGATTGGCTAATATTTCAGGGCTAACTCCTTCTGCCCCTCGACGACTACACAAAACTAAATTCCGCGCCCCTTTTTCAATCATCCATCGGGTTGTTGCTAATCCTAACCCCCCTGTGCCTCCTGTGATTAAATAATAGCCATCAGGACTAAAATTGATATTTCCCTCTTCAAGTTTTCTCTGCACTAAACGGGGATAAAAACGCTGTTCCCCCCGCAAAGCAACCCGGTTTTCTTGGGGATTACTGTAGATTTCTTGCAGCAGTTTGTCGGCTGAGTTTACTTCATCTGGATCTAGGTCAATCGCCTTAAAATTAAGTTCAGGATGTTCTAAGACTAGGCTGAAGGCTATTCCTAATAAGGATGCTTGAGAGGGAGAGGTCAGGGTTTTAATGGCTTTTGCTGGTACTGCTCCTTGAGTCACTAAAATCAGAGCCGGCGGATTTTCTTGCTGCAATAACGCTTGTAAGAAAAAGAGAAATCTTTGACAATGAATCTCGACTTGTTGATCCATTTCTCCAGGGATTTTTTCTAAGCCCCAGAAGTACAGTATTTGACGAGTTTCTGAAGTTATCGAGTTTCTCAATATTGATAGGTAATCTTCAGCAATTTCTGGGTTAATATCTTGGGAAAAGACGCAGGAACAACTTATTCCTCTCTGTTGGAATAGAGGGATTAAACCGTTAGCAATTCCTTGACTATCTGCCCAGATTATTTGATGATAGTAAGATTTTGCCGAAAGAGAAGGTAATTGCTCACTGCTGCGACTAATGATGACACTTTGTTTTAATAAATTTCGGGTTTTTGCTTGGCTTGGTTCGATAATATTAATGTCTTCAAATTGATTCTCAATCAGTAAATTTTGCCAATCTTTTGTGCTGATTAACGGATAACCATTCCGCCGCAGATCTTGACTACATAACCACCATCCTTCTGTCAAGCCAAAGGTTAAATCTACCCAACGTCTTGCCCCTGTACTTTCTAAGAGGATTAGTAGTCCCTTAGGAGCGATGAGAGAGCGCACATTTTCCAGGGTTTTTTGAAGGTTGGCTGTGGCATGAAGAACATTAGCGGCGATGATTATGTCAAAACTGCCGGGGAGAAAATCTTGAGTAAAGGGATTTTTTTCAATGTCTAAAGTTTGATATTTAATAAAGGGGTAGTTTCTAAAATTTTCCTTAGCTCTTGTTAAGAAACTAGAGGAAATATCGGTGAATACATATTCGATATGTTCTGTGGGTAAGTGAGGTAAAATGCCAGCAGTAACGGCTCCTGTTCCTCCTCCAATTTCGAGAATTCTTAGGGGATAATGGGGGGGTAAATTCTCAATAGCACGGCTGATTGTGGTGGCGACTAACTGATTCATCAATTTAGCTCCGGCAGCTTCCGAATAAATTGATGCGATCGCTTCTAAATCCCCTTGAGGAAAGAGTAGTTCTAATGGCTCAACTTGACGACTCATGACTGCTGCCAAAGCAGAGCCACAACGCTCCATGAGACTAATTTCTGCTGGATAATCGGCAAATTCTTGGCGGAGAATTTTAATTTGCGATGGCGATGAAGGTGCTTCTAATTCTTTGAGGAATAACCAGCCATCTTTTGTCTGATTAACGATTTTTTCTTCAGCTAAAATGCTTAAACATCGAGATAATAAAGGTCGGTAAAAATCGACAATTTGACCTTGATTTGCTATCTGTGCTTCGGAATAAGTTTGACCTAATTTTGGCTGTCCATTAAGTTTTGTTAAGGCTTGCCAAATATAGGTTACGCTTAACTTTTCTAAGGCCTCCATTAAGCGCTCATATTGCCCCAATTTTTCCCCTAGTTGTTGTTCTAACTGTGCGGGGTGAATTTGATTTTTAATCACCTGGGGAGCTACTAAAGTGTCTCTACCATTCCCTAATAATTCCTCGCAAGGTATCCATTCTTCTAGATAGATTTGAGGGGGGATTTCTTGGGGGATAATCTCTTGAGATTGAACGGCTTTTAGTTCTAAGTTGGTGAGGGATGCTAAGGGTTGACCTTGGGGGGAATAGATATCAATATCAGCGATAATAATGTTAGGGTTAGGGGAGGAGTTCTTCAGTCGAACCGCGCTGATTACCTGCTCATCAGGAGGGTGGAAAAATGCCAATTTACCAAGGCGAACAGGAACATAAGTTACTGAGGATTCTTCTTTAAATAAAATGGCAGCAATACCTTGAAAACAAGCATCTAACATAGCCGGATGGAAATGATATTTTTCCCGCTCTAACCTATCGGTTAATTTGATTTGAGCAAAAGCTGTATTTTCTCCGCGCTTCAGTTGATGAATGAGCCGAAAGTTACTCCCGTAATTTATCCCTGATTTTTGATAAGTTTCATAAAAGGAGTTTATATCGACTTCTTCAGGACAATTTTTGGCGATTTCTTCTAGATGACAATGGGTTAAATTAGTTGATTTCAATTCCTCAATTTTTCCAGTAACTAATATTTCCCAATTTGGCTCAAGTTCATGGTAAATTTTAAAGCTTTTTTGCTCAATGATTAACTGTAATGTGTCTTCCGTATCTTTTAAAATTAATGCCTTCTTAAATTCAACATTTTCTAAAATAACTCTTTGATTCTCCCCGGCAGCTAAAGCCATTTCTATCAAGGCAGATGCTGGCAATATGGCCTGATCAAAAACCTGATGTTCTCCTAAAAATGCAGGTTTATGTTGACTAATGCTCCCTCGATATTGAAGGAGAGCTAAGGGAGAAGGAAAACGATCGCCTAGTAAGGGATGTCCAGAGTAATAATTAGGGTTTTTATAGCTAGAAGACTCTGATTTATTGCCAGAATTTATCCAGTAGCGTTTGCGGATAAAAGGCGAATTAGGTAAACTAATTTTTTGCCCGGGATGTGAGCGATGAAAGGCTTCCCAGTTAATATTAAATCCTCGTACATAGAGTTGACCTAGCACCCTTTGCTCATGCTGATCACTGTGACAATCTTCCCCTAAACTAGATAACCATAGAATTGAATTTACCCCTAACTTTTGACGACCTATATTAATGAGATTGGCACTGATTCCCATTTCTAGGAAGATTTGATATCCCATTTGATGCAAAGTAGAAATTCCCTGGGCGATTTCGTCGGATTTTTGCCTAATCCTTTCCCCTCTATTCACGGAATTTCTGAGGGATTTTTTCACCACTTCACCCTGATAAATTAGGGTAATATCGGGAGAGTTAGAATCGACTTCTGGGGTGCTTTTGAGCAAGGATAAAAGTTCTTCTGAGTTGGGGTTTTGTGGACCAATTTGAGCGCGTTTCGTCACCAGCTTGACGGTATCTTCAAGGGAAAAAACGCCCGCTTGTTGAGCGGCGAGATATTCCCCTAATCCAGAACCTAAAATCGCAGAAGGAGAAATTCCCCACGATTTCCAGAGTTCACAAAGAGCATATTGATAGGCAAATAATACCGGTTGTACAGACAAAGGAATCTGAGGCTCTAAGGCTTTTTTAGATGACAATAATTCCTGAAGAGAAAATTCTAAATATTTTTTAAACAGATGATCACAGTGCCTAAAAGCATCATAAAATACTGGCTCATTATTGAGCAGGGTTTCAATGATTTCTGGACTAATTTCTTGCTCGTCATGGCAGAGAAAAGCAATTTTAGGATTGCTTTGCGCTTCTCCATAAATGATGTCGAAGCTATTATTTTGAATATTTTGAAATTGCTTTTCATCCCCATCGCTCTTGAGAAAAGCCTGAATGCCTTGGCGCAGATTCTCTTGATTAGAAACTAAAAGAGCGAGACGATGTTTATGGGGAAAACGACCGGTATTTAAAGATAGGGCAATGTCCTTGACGTTGAGAGATGTTTTCTGCTCAAGATCATCCACAAATTGAGTCGTAAAAAGACGTAAACGTTCGGGTTCTTTAGCCGAAAAAGTAACGAGAATGGGGGATATTTTGGGGTTTTGGGGTTGCGGTTGAGGCGGTTCGCTTAAAATAACATGAGCGTTGGTTCCCGATGCTCCAAAAGAACTGACTCCAGCCGCTTTGAGCTTGCCATTGTTAACATTCCAAGGACAATTTTGCGTAACGATACTAATCGGTAAGGCATCCCAATTAATATGAGGATTGGGTTTTTTAAGATTTAGATGAGCCGGAATTTCACGGTAGTGTAGCGATAATGCGGTTTTAATTAATCCTGAAATTCCAGCCGCCGCCGCCAGATGACCTAAATTAGTTTTGAGAGAACCGACTAATAACGGGTTAGATTTCCGACGATTGAGGCATAATGCCTCGGCTATGGCTTTAATTTCGATGGGATCTCCCAAAGATGTTCCTGTACCGTGAGCTTCAACATAATCGATCGCCTCGGCATCTAAACGAGCGTCAGCCAGAGCTTCTCTGATTAATTCTCTCTGCACAGGCCCATTAGGAACGGTAAAGCCGCCACTAGCTCCATCGTTGTTGACTGCGGTCCCTCGAATCACTGCCCAAATGTGATCACCATCTTCCAGAGCGTCACTGAGTCTTTTTAAGACGATGACTCCGCAACCTTCGCCGATTCCAAACCCATCGGCACTTTCGTCAAAGGTTTTGCATTGGCCATCTGGGGCCAACATCTGATTGCGGCACAAGGCGATGACGACTTCTGGAGTTAAAACTAAGTTCACTCCTCCGACTAAAGCTTGTCTGCATTCTTGGGAACGTAAGGAACGGCAAGCGAGATGAACAGCGACTAAGGAAGAAGAACAAGCGGTATCTACTGCCAAACTCGGACCATTAAGATTTAAAAGGTAAGAAATACGCCCAGCTGCCGCATTAGTATGATTACCCGAAATATGATAGGCTCCGATGGCATTATAGTCCTCATTTGAGGTAAGAATACGGGCATAGTCATTGTTGGTAATCCCGATAAAAACCCCTGTTTTTCCCCTTCTAGCCGTCGTTGTTGCCATTCCTGCATTTTCCAAAGCTTCATAGGCTACCTCTAAAAGCAACCTTTGCTGAGGATCCATAGCGACGGCTTCCTTGGGAGCAATTCCGAAAAAATGGGCATCAAACTGGGAGACATCATCAAGAAACCCCCCCTGAGAAACATAGATTTTACCCACTTTATTCCGATCTGAATCATAAAAATCCTGCTGGTTCCAGCGCTCCTTAGGTATTTCTCTGAGGTTATTTTTACCCGCTTTGAGGAAAGACCAGAAGGATTCAGGTGTCGCAATATTATGACCGAAACGACAACCTAAACCGACGATAGCTAAGGGTTCGCTTTGTTGAGACTCGAAAGCTTTTAATTTTTCTTTAGCTTCACTAAGAGCTTTAAAAACTCTAGCTTGGATTGATTGGTCGTTTTCGGATAAGTTCTTTTTATCTTGAAAGTCCATAGTGTTAGAATCGACTTGGAAAAGAATAATTATTGCGACTGACGGGGTGACAAGCAGATGGAAAGTGAAACAGGGTGTAGAGTGTCGGGGTTAGGGTGTAGGGAAAAAGCTTGAGACTTTCGCCGAAAGATAACGAGGGAATTTGGTTTTTACCTGGTGAGTCGATTAATTTGATGGCTTACAGTGAGGAAATTTTCCCCGCACCTCACTTAAATTTCCACCTCGTTGTCACTTCTTCAGCTATTACGACCAGACAGCTAATCGTACCTGATCAAGGTAGTAATTGTCAATAGACATCTGCAATAAACGTTTATGGGGTGTGGCATCCTCAGATCTGATAGTCTTGCGCTAATCTATCTTTAAATGTCACACTTTCCGCACTTCTTAATATTCAATTAATAATTTTTACTAATTTATTGCTCCCACAGTAGTTTCTACAATGAAGATTTTTCGTCAAAACATCCCAGGGAATGTAAAAATTTGTAAAAGTATATGGAGATGTGCAGAATGTCGGTTAATATGCTATGATGTCGAGGCTCAGAACAATTGTGAACAAGCGACAGAAACCTCGACCTTAGCCCTAGGCGGGTTTCCTGTAGTTCGTATAGCAATAATCCCACTCGTCAGAGACGGGAATTATCGCTTTAAGGGAACTGGGAACGGGGAAAAAAGCATTGTACCCCATGACTCTGAATACCGCCATCAACTACTATTTAGGGAAAAGGTTAAGTAGTCGGACATAAATTCTGTTGTCTATCTTAAGAAATGTAAATTGCCGCAATTCTTACTGACTCCTGACTTGAAAGTGGCAAGTGGCAAGTGGGGAGAATACACAAAAGCTGTCTCCTGTCTCCTGACTCCTGACTCCTTACCCTACAGTTAACTTTACTTTTGTCCAACTACTTAGAACAGCAATGGAAGCACATCTGGTTTCAATAGATTACCAAATTCGGCAACTTCAAGAAATAGATCCAGTAACTACTCTATTTGGTAATGTAAGTCAGAATAAAACCGGGGAGCAAGATAGCGTTATTGAAGTTATCTCTACAGATTTACAGGAAAAAATCAACAGTTTAACGGCAAACAATTCCGTTAATAAATTAGCATTTTATCTGGCTGTTGTCCAAGTTTTAATGTTTAAATATACTGCTCAAGTCGAGTTTGCCACGGCTACAGGAGCTTTGAATACAGAAAAATTAGAGAGCCTGATATTCTGCCGATTCAATCAACAGAATTTTAGTTCATTTAAAGATTTACTAAGAATCATTCGTAAAGATTTACAAGAAGGATATCGCCATCAAAACTATACTCTGGATAGTTTGGTCAAAACCTTGGCAGCAAGAGGAGGAAATCTAGAGAATATTTTTGACGTTGCTGTGATCAAAGAAGGGCTGTGCGCCGACATTTCTTCCTTAAATCGGTTTCAATTAGTTTTTGCCATAGCAGCGGATGATAGTGGTGTTTCTGTCACTTTTATTAAAGATAAATTTCCCAGAGATTTTGTCGAGAGAATGCTAGGACATTACCGGAAAATCTTAGAAACAGTGACGAGTAATCCCGATATATATTTATCAGAAATTGATATATTAACGACAAAAGAACGAGAACAATTGCTGAGAGATTGGAATGATACGGCCATTCAATATCCTGAAAAGCAATGGATTCATCAGCTATTTGAAGAGCAAGCCAAACTTTACCCTGAGAGAGTGGCGGTCATTTTTGAAAATCAAGAATTAACTTATCAAGAATTAAATGAAAAAGCCAATCAACTTGGTCATTATCTACAAAAATTAGGAGTAAAACCAGAGGAATTAGTAGGAATTTATCTAGAGCGTTCCTTAGAAATGGTAGTAGGATTATTGGCTGTTTTGAAGGCCGGAGGAGCTTACGTCCCCTTAGATCCTAATTATCCTCAAGAACGCCTAAGTTATCTATTAGAAGATACTGGGGTAAAAGTGATCATTACTGCGGAATCGCTGCGGGGATTGTTGGCGGAATACCGGGGAATTGTTGTTGCTTTGGATACAGATTGGCCAGCAATTTCTCAAGAAAGTCAGAACAATTGTGACAGTGGCGTAACGGGGGAAAATTTAGCCTATGTTATTTATACTTCGGGATCCACAGGTAAGCCTAAAGGCGTAATGAATAATCATAAGGGGATTAGGAATCGTTTGTTGTGGATGCAGGATACTTATCAGTTAACTAAGAGTGATGGCATTTTACAAAAAACCCCTTTTAGTTTTGATGTTTCAGTCTGGGAATTCTTTTGGCCCTTATTAGCCGGTGCAACCCTAGTGGTAGCTAAACCAGAAGGTCATAAAGATAGTACCTATTTAATACAATTGATCCAAAAGCAGCAAATCACTACCCTTCATTTTGTCCCCTCAATGTTGCGAGTGTTTCTGCAAGAACCAGAGCTAAAAGAATGTAGTTCTCTCAAGCGGGTTTTCTGTAGTGGGGAAGCTTTGTCATTAGAGTTAACACAACGCTTTTTTGAGCATTTTGACTGTGAACTTCACAACCTCTACGGTCCGACTGAGGCGGCGATTGATGTGACTTACTGGCCCTGTTTGCCGGAGAATCAAAAAGCTCTAGTGAGTATTGGTCAACCAATTGCCAATACTCAGATTTATATTCTTAATCCGGATTTACAACCAGTTCCTATAGGAATTGTGGGAGAATTACACATTGGTGGCATAGGTTTAGCTCGTGGATACCTCAATCGTCCCGAATTGACGGCCGAGAAATTTATCCCTAATCCTTTTGCTAAGGTCGAAGGAGAAATAGGGGGAGAAATTAGGGCAAAATTATATAAGACGGGAGATTTAGCCCGGTATTTACCCGATGGAAATATTGAATTTTTGGGGCGTATTGACCATCAAGTTAAGATTCGAGGTTTCCGGATTGAGCTTGGGGAAATTGAAACTATACTCAGTGAACATCCAGCAGTTGAGCAAGCGGTAGTCATTGCATCGGAGACAGAAACAGGGAGTAAAACACTAATTGCTTATGTTGTGGGTCAGTCTCAAGAGGGGGAACTCTTGGCGACTTCAGAAAAAGGGCAATTATTCGATGAGCAAATCGAGCAATGGCAAAGCCTCTATAACCAAATTTACAGCCAAACATCGGCAGATTCTGAGGGTATATTTAATATTGTTGGCTGGAATAGTAGTTACACGGGGGAACCTATCCCAGTTGCTCAGATGCGAGAATGGCTAGATGATAAAGTTAAGGTTATTCTCGCTCAACAACCTAAAAAAGTTCTGGAAATAGGTTGTGGAACCGGGTTAATATTATTCCAAGTTGCTCCCCATTGCCAGTGTTATTGGGGAACCGATATTTCATCAGTAGCCTTAGACGATATTCAGCGAATTAATCAAGAAGGGCCTCAGCTAGAGCAAGTCAGGCTATTGCATAGCACAGCCGATAATTTTGAGGGTTTGGAGTCAGAAGGATTCGATACAATTATCCTTAACTCGGTTGTGCAGTATTTCCCCCATATAGATTACTTACTGAGGGTTTTAGAGGGAGCTATCAAGGTACTAACTCCGGGGGGGTGTATTTTCCTTGGAGATGTGCGAAACTTGCAACTCATGGAAGCTTTTCACGCTGATGTAGAACTTTATAAGGCTAACCCTGAAGATTCGATTAAGGATTTTAAACAGCGAGTACAGAGAAAAATTGAGCAAGAAAATGAATTATTTATTGACCCAGATTTTTTTAGAGCAATTCAGTCCTATTTTCCTCAGATTACTGAAGTCGAGATTCATCTAGAGAGAGGTCAACACCACAACGAATTAACTCAATTCCGTTATAATGTTGTTCTGCGGATTGAAACGATTCTGGATTTTAGCACCGACTTTCCAGAATTAAACTGGACTGAACAGCAGCTGACTTTATCTGAGGCAAGAAATCAACTGGGGAAATCTGAGGGGTTAAGGGTGATAGGTGTCCCTAATTCTCGCTTGTTCAGACCTTTAAAAAGTGCGGAATTGTTGAGGAATTCTCAAGACTTGGGGACGACCGAGGAATTTCAAGCCATTAAATCGGACATTATACCAGAAAATGCCGTAGAACCTGAAGATTTTTCGGCTTTAGCTGAGGATTTATCCCTTTCGGTTTGGGTAACTTGGTCGGATACTCCAGACCGTTACGATGTGATTTTTGCCCCGCTGGAAAATTCCCGTAGAAATTACATCGCTTTTACCCCCACCCACACCGCAAAACCTGAATGGCAACTTTATGCAAATCACCCTTTAAGGTCTAAGTTAAACAGTAAACTGATTCCCCAACTGCGGAGTTATCTGCAAAACCAACTCCCAGAATACATGATACCTCATGCCTTTGTGCAATTGGATGCTATTCCTCTGACAAATAGTGGAAAAATTGACCGTCGCGCCCTACCCTCTCCAAGCTATAACAGTTTAAGGAATTCGGAGAATTTTGTCGCACCTTGTACCCCTCTTGAGGAAATTTTAGCACTGATTTGGGCTGAAGTTTTGGGCATCGAAGAGGTTGGTATTCACGATAATTTTTTTGAACTTGGGGGGGATTCGATTCGGGGAATACAAGTGATCGCTAAGGCGCGACAAATGGGTTTTCATTTTTCCTTACCCCAATTATTGCAACATCAAACCATTCAAGAATTGGCCAATTGCGTTAGCTATGAAATTGATACTTTAGGGACTGAAAAAACGGAAGTTTTTAGTTTAATTTCTCAAGAAGTTCGCCTCAATTTACCGGAGGAAGTGGAGGATGCTTATCCTCTAACTGCTCTACAATTGGGGATGATATTTCATAGTGAATATCAGGGGAATCTATCGGTGTACCATGATGTGTTTACCTATCATATTCGTGCTGATTTTAGTTTTCCCGCTTTACATAGTGCTATTCAGGAGATTGTCCAGCGGCATCCGGTATTACGAACCAGTTTCGCACTCTTTGAATATCAGGAACCCCTACAATTAGTTCACCGACAAATCGATGTTCCTTTAGGATTAGATGACCTAACCCATCTATCTACTTCTGAACAAGACACGGCTATTGATGATTGGATTGAGCGGGAAAAAATCCGCACTTTTGACTGGAATATTCCTCCTTTATTTCGCTTTCATCTCCATCGCCGCAGTCAGGATAACTTTAACCTAACTTTCAGTTTTCATCACTCTATTTTAGATGGGTGGAGTGTGGCTTCGTTGCTCACAGAATTGTTACAGCAGTATCTCTACCTTCTCGACAAAAAAGTTCTCCCTCTCTCTCCACCTCCCGCTCTCAGTTTTAGGGATTTTGTTGCCTTAGAAAAGAAAACTATTCAATCGCCAGAATGCCAGAATTATTGGCAAGAAAAACTCAGAGATGTGACGCTGACTAAACTTCCTCAGTGGTCGAAATCTAATCAAGTTAATCAAGATTGGGATTGGTTAGTTCCTATATCTAGTCAGGTATCTCAGGGATTAAAACAACTCGGTAAACAAGTGGGAGTCCCCCTAAAAAGTGTTTTATTGGCGGCTCATTTTCGGGTATTAAGTTTACTGAATAATCAGAGGGATATTGTTACGGGTTTAGTCTCTAATGGACGGTTAGAAGCAGCCGATGGGGAAAAGATATTAGGTTTATTTTTGAATACTTTGCCCCTACGTTTAGAGTTATCTGGAGGCCCTTGGAGCGATTTAGTTAAGCAAGCTTTTGATGTTGAAAGAGAATGCTTATCTTGGCGAAGATATCCCCTCGCTGAGTTACAAAAATCAGGTCAACCTTTGTTTGATACGGCTTTTAATTTTATTCATTTCCATGTTTATCAAGGTATCATCGGGGTGAAAGATTTAGAGGTCTTAGGAGGGAAGTTTTTTAATCAAACTAATTTTACATTGTTAGCTAATTTTAGTCTTCATCCCCTTTCATCTCAAATAGAACTTACCCTTAAATATGATGGGAATTATCTAGGGGAAAAGCAGATGGAGTTAATCGGAGGATACTACGAGAAAACTCTCATCGCTATGGCAACGGAAGGGTTAGAACGTTATGAAACTTGTTGTTTACTTTCTGAGCAAGAACAACATCAATTATTAAAAGAATGGAATGATACTGAGGTTCACTATCCGGATGGGTGTATTCATCAATTGTTTGAGGAGCAAGTTAAGCGCAGTCCTGATGCGATCGCTATTATTACAGAAAATGAACAATTAACCTACCGTCAATTAAACGAAAAAGCGAATCAATTAGGGCATTATTTAGGCAAAAAAGGGGTAAAAACGGAGTCTTTGGTGGGAATTTGCCTAGAACGGACCCCTGAGATGGTTATAGGGTTATTAGCTATTCTCAAAGCAGGGGGAGCTTATGTACCTTTAGATCCAGCTTATCCAACTGAACGCCTCAATGTTATCTTAGAAGATGCTCAAGTTTCCTTGTTGCTAACACAAGCAAAATTAGTAGAGAAATTAGGGAATTATCCAGGGAATCTGGTGATATTAGAGGCAGAAGCCAGAAATATAGCCCTAGAAAGTCCCGAAAACCTCTCTTTACCCGTAAGTTCCAGTAATACCGCTTATGTGATTTATACCTCCGGTTCAACGGGGAAACCAAAAGGGGTTGTCATTGAGCATCACAGCACCACAACCTTACTGAATTGGTCCAAGGAAGTCTTTAGCAGTGAGGAATTAGCGGGGGTTTTGGGAGCTACTTCTATTTGTTTTGATTTGTCAGTATTTGAACTATTTTTGCCCTTGGCTGTGGGGGGTAAGATTATTCTGGCCCAGAATGTTTTAGATTTGCCTAGTTTAAGTGCAGCCAAAGAGGTAACATTAATTAATACCGTACCTACAGCGATCGCTCAACTGCTGGAAATTGAGGCGATACCTGAGACTGTGCAAACGGTAAACCTCGCCGGAGAAGCTTTGTCTAATCAATTAGTCCAGAAGCTTTACCAGCAGGAGAACATTAAGAATGTTTATAATCTCTACGGTCCGTCAGAAGATACCACTTATTCCACTTTTAGCTTAGTGCCTAAAGGACACCATGGACAACCGAGTATCGGCCGGCCTATTGCCAATACTCAAGTTTATATTCTGGACTCTTTTAAGCAACCGGTTCCTCTAGGAACTATTGGTGATTTATATATCGGGGGTAAAGGGTTAGCTCGATGTTATCTGAATCAACCTGAATTAACCGCCGAGAAATTTATCTCCAATCCGTTTAGTAATGAACCCAATGCCAAACTCTATAAAACAGGAGATTTAGCCCGATATTTACCCGATGGAAATATTGATTTTTTGGGGCGGGGTGATAATCAGGTAAAATTGCGGGGTTTCCGTATTGAATTAGGAGAAATTGAGGCAACTCTAGGGACTTATCCCCAAGTTAAGCAAAAGGTGGTGAAGGTTTGGGAAGACTCCTATCGGAATAAGAGGTTAGTCGCTTATCTAGTAGGAGAAAATGGCCCGATAAATACTGAGGATTTGCGTCGTTTCTTGGGACAGAAATTGCCAGAGTATATGATTCCGGCTCTTTTTGTCTCCTTAGAAGCTCTCCCTCTGACTCCCAATGGAAAAATTGACCGTTCCAGTTTACCCCTCCCTGAGATACCTTGGACATCTGAGCAGGATTTTGTCCCCCCGCATACTCAGAAAGAAAAGATTTTGGCCAGTATTTGGCAAGATGTTCTCAGAATTAAACAAGTGAGTCGTTATGACCGCTTTTTTGAAGTTGGGGGCGATTCTATTCTCAGTATTCAGGTTGTCGCTCGCGCTCGTCAAGCCGGGTTGAAGATTACCCCTAAACAGATATTTGAATATCCTACTCTTGCTGAACTAGCTACAGTTGCCGATTATTCCACAGCCGAATTAGCTAAACAGGGTTTAGTGACGGGTATTGTGCCTCTCACTCCCATTCAACTGTGGTTTTTTGAGCAAAATCGCGCTGAAATGCACCACTTTAATCAGTCTGTCCTCTTAGAAGTTCCCCGTCACCTGAAAGCTGATTTGTTAGCTCAATCTCTGAGAAAATTAATTGAACATCATGACGCTTTGCGGTTACGGTTTACTGTGGAGGAAGGACAATGGCAACAAGTTAATGAAGGAATGCCGGAGGAAGTACCTTTTGAAGTGATTGATTTGTCTTCTATTCCTCAATCTCAGCAAAGGGAAACTCTCTTAGCAATGGCAACAACTCAACAGGCAAGTTTAAACCTCTCTACTGGACTATTAATCAAGGCGGTACTATTGGAATTGGCACCCTATCAACCCAGTCGGTTACTGATTATTATTCATCACTTGGGGGTTGATGGTGTATCTTGGCGAATTTTGTTAGAAGATTTATTGATGACTTATCAACAGCTAGAAAGGGGGGAGAATGTAGAACTTCCACCTAAAACCATAGCCTTTCAGGATTGGGCGCTTCTCTTGAGGGATTATGGACAAGGGGAAAAAGCGAAAGAGCCATTAGACTATTGGTTAACTCAACCTTGGTTAGAGGCGAGAAATTTACCTGTAGATGACGAGGCTGGAAAACAATACAATACAGTAGCGACGGCAAATGATGTCACGGTGACTCTAGATGAAGAACAAACCCGCACCCTCTTGCAAAAAGTCCCCGCTGCCTATAACACTCAAATTAATGAGGTTTTGTTAACCGCTTTAGCGGAAACTTTGACAGAATGGACAGAAAATTTGACCATATCTCTTGATTTAGAAGGACACGGACGAGAAGATTTGTTCAGTGAGGTTGACTTATCGAGGACGGTAGGTTGGTTTACCAGTCTTTTTCCGGTTATTTTGCGACTCCCCCCCGAAAATCACCCCGGTGAGCGGCTCAAATCTATTAAAGAACAGTTACGAGCTATTCCTCACAGGGGAATTGGCTATGGAATTTCGCGATATTTGAGTGATGATGCTGATATTAAGTCTCAATTAGCTGAAATTCCTGCCAGAGAAGTTTTGTTTAATTATTTAGGTCAATTTGAGCAAGGACAATTGCAAAAAGGGGATTGGAAATTAGCGGATGAGTCTAAGGGGCCCAATCACAGTCTTAAGGGACATCGTAGTCATTTATTAGAGATTACGGCCAGAGTTATCGAGGGACAGTTACAAGTAAACTGGACTTATAGCGATCTCATCTATGAACGTTCGACGGTAGAATATTTAGGGCGCAGCTATAAAGAAGCTTTGCTGAAATTGATTGAGCATTGTTTATCTCCTGATGCTGGGGGTTACACTCCCTCAGATTTTCCAGTAGCGCACTTGAATCAACAGGAATTAGACGATATTCTGGCAGAAATTGACTAATAAGGAGAATCTTTCATGGCAGACACAAAAAATCAACCCGCCAAAAATGTGGAGTCTATTTATCCTCTTTCCCCCATGCAGGAAGGGATGCTCTTTCATAGTCTTTATACTCCTGATTCAGGGATTTATTGTAGTCAAACTCTAATTACTCTGGAGGGAGAAATTAACCTTGCAGTTTTTAGGCAAGCGTGGGAAAAAGTTGTAGAGCGTCACTCGGTATTAAGGACTCTATTTCTTTGGGAAAAACGGGAAAACCCTCTGCAAATTGTGCGAAAAAAGGTTGATTTGCCTTGGGATTATCAAGATTGGCGCAATCTTTCCCCCACAGAGCAACAACAACGTTTAGATTTATTGTTACAAACAGAGCGTCAACAAGGGTTTGAACTCAAAGTTGCTCCTTTGATGCGCTGCTTGATGATTCAACTATCGGACCAAACTTATAAATTCCTCTGCAATCATCATCATATTATTCTGGATGGTTGGAGTATGCCTATTATTTATCAAGAAGTTTTAGGGTTTTATGAGGCAGGTATTCAAGGGAAAAGTTATCATCTTCCTTTGCCGCGTCCTTATCAAGATTATATTGTTTGGTTACAGCAGCAAAACCCATCTATTGCTGAGAGTTTTTGGCAGCGAACTCTTGAAGGGTTTATGACTCCCACCCCCCTGAGGGTGGACAGACTCCAGTTAATGAAATCTGAAGGTAAGCCGACTTATAAAGAGTATAACTGTCATTTATCGGCTTCTCACTCCAAAGACCTGCAATCTTTGGCGCAAAAGCATAATCTGACCTTATCTACTCTAGTACAGGCCGCTTGGGCGATTCTTCTCAGTCGCTATAGTGGGGAGTCAGAAGTTTTATTTGGGGTTACGGTTTCTGGTCGCCCTCATGATTTATCAGGGGTAGAACATAGGGTAGGATTATTTATTAATACATTGCCGCTGCGAGTCTCCATCAGAGAATCAGATTTATTGCTATCTTGGTTACAGGAATTACAGCAAAAGCAAGCAGAAATTCAGGATTATGCTTATGTTTCTCTGGCTGAAATACAGAGATTAAGTGATATTCCACCGGGGGTTCCCCTGTTTGAGAGTTTGGTCGTTTTTGAGAATTATCCTAGAGAAGCGTTATCGAGAGATTCTCGTCAATCCTTAAGGGTTAAGGATGTGGAGAATTTTGAGGAAACTAATTATCCTTTGACGGTGGTTGCTATTCCTAAAGAGGAGTTACTGATTCAGTTAGTCTATGATACTAGCCGTTTTACTCAGGATACGATTGAACGGATGGCAGCACATTTACAGACTATTTTAACAGGGATTGTTACTGATACTCGGCAACGGGTAACACAATTACCTATATTGACAACACAAGAGCAACATCAGTTATTAGTAGAGTGGAACAATACCGAGGCAGATTATCCTTTAGATAAGTCTTTACATCAATTATTTGAGGAACAAGTTGCACAGAATCCGCAGGGAATAGCGGTTATTTTTGAAGGACAAAAATTAACCTATCAACAGTTAAATAACCGGGGCAATCAGTTAGCTCACTGTTTACGAGATAAGGGTGTAGGTCCAGAAAGTTTGGTCGGGATTTTTATGGAGCGTTCCCTAGAGATGGTCATCGGTTTATTAGGGATATTAAAAGCCGGGGGAGCTTATGTACCTTTAGCTCCGGATTATCCTACCGAGCGCTTGGGGGATATCCTCTCAGATTCGGGGGTTTCTTTGGTGTTAACTCAGGAATCTTTAGGGGATTTTCTTCCCCAAACTGAGGCCGAGTTACTGTGTTTAGATAGGGATTGGGAAAAGATAGCTACCTATAGTCCAGAAAATCCCTTCAATCTAACGACTCCTGAGAATTTAGCCTATGTTATTTATACATCAGGTTCAACGGGAAAACCCAAAGGCGTGATGAATATTCATAGAGGAATTTGTAATACTCTGACATATACTATTGGTCATTATAATATTACCTCTGAAGACCGCATTCTCCAAATTATTTCCTTGAGTTTTGATGGTTCAGTCTGGGAAATTTTTTCGTCTTTAATATCTGGTGCTTCTCTAGTCGTGGCTAAACCTGACGGGTATAAAGATATAGATTATTTAATAGATTTAATTGTGCAAGAACAAGTAACTTATTTCACTTGTGTTCCCTCAATATTGCGAGTTTTTCTGCAACATCCCAAGAGCAAATATTGCCACTGTTTAAAACGAGTAATTGTCGGGGGAGAAGCCTTATCTTATGAACTCAATCAACGATTTTTTCAGCAGTTAAACTGTGAATTATATAACGCTTATGGACCAACAGAAGTAGCGGTTGAGACTACTATCTGGTGCTGTCAGCCAAATTCCCAAATTTCTATTGGAACTCCCATTGCTAATGCCCAGATTTACATTCTCGACAGTTATCTCCAACCGGTTCCTATTGGTGTTGCTGGAGAATTACATATTGGTGGAATGGGTTTAGCGCGTGGATATCTCAATCGTCTGGAATTAACTCAAGAAAAATTTATTTCTAACCCTTTTGCTGAGGGGAAATTATATAAAACCGGAGATTTAGCTCGCTATCTTCCTGAGGGCAATATTGAATATTTAGGGCGGATTGATAATCAAGTTAAGCTGAGAGGTTTACGCATTGAATTAGGAGAAATTCAGACGGTTTTAGAAACTCATCCCAACGTTGAACAAACTGTTGTGATTATGCGGGAAGATACCTTATATAATCAACGGTTAGTTGCTTATGTAATCAGAAAAAATTCTTTATTAACTCCTCAGGATCTGCGTCGTTTCTTACAGCAGCAACTCCCCGCTTATATGGTCCCTTCTGCCTTTGTAATGTTGTCGGATTTTCCCTTAAATAACAATGGCAAGATAGACAGGAAAAAATTACCTATCCCCGATGAGACATCAATTATTGAATCTGCTTATATAGCCCCAAGAAATGAAAAAGAAAGCCTCTTAGCTCAGATTTGGCAAGATGTTCTTCAGGTATCCAAAATAGGGGTTAGTGACAACTTCTTTGAGTTAGGAGGACATAGCTTAAAAGCTATTTCTCTAGTGAGTAAAATTCAGGAAAAGTTAGGTCAATCTTTGCCTATTAAACAAGTATTTGCTCATCCTACCATTGCTGAACAAGCAGCATTATTAAGCACTGTTACCCCTCTGACGGTAGCCACTATTCCCCTTGTATCTGCACAGGAAACCTACGAAACATCCCATGCTCAGAGACGTTTCTATGTCTTGCAACAGATGGATCTCAATAATGTAGCTTATCATATTGTTTCCACTCTCAAAATAGCAGGAGATTTTAGCCCAGATGTCTTTGAAAAAGCCATACAATTATTGATTTCCCGTCATGAATCCCTGCGGACATCTTTCATTTTAATTAACGGTGAACCACAACAGAAAATCCTGCAAAATCGTCCTTTTGATTGGGAATTTAAAGACTGGACAAATAAACCTGATGAAGAAATCCTAGAAACGATTGCAAAAGAGAGAAAACCGTTTGACTTAGAGAAAAGTCCCCTGGTGCGCTCTAAGATTTATAAACTATCTCCGAATGAATATATTTTAGAGTTAGAAATTCATCATATTATCTGTGATGGTTGGTCAATGAGTTTGTTAGCTAAAGAATGCTTACAATACTACTCTGATTTAGCCAAAGGATTACAGCCTAGTATAGAGCCATTGCCGATACAATATAAAGATTATGCAGGATGGCAAAATAATCTTTTAAGAAGCGAAAATAATCCCAAAAACCTAGATTACTGGCGGCAAAAACTGGACAATGGACAACTGACCAGAGTTCACTTACCGACAGACTTTAAACGTCCCCAAATAAAGACGTTTAAGGGTTCTCATTTAAGCTGGACATTTGACCGAGAAACGATTTCTAAATTAAGAAAAATTTGTCAAGAAAACGAAATCACCCTATTCATGGCATTGGTAGCGGCTGTCAAAATATTACTGTATCGCTACAGTGGTCAACATGATATTACTATTGGTACAGAAATCGCCACCAGAAGCCATCCTCAACTGCAATCTCTAATCGGTTTATTTCTCAATACCTTAGTTATTCGTGACCAAATTGAACCCGAAAAAGGCTACAAAAATCTACTCGCAAAGGTTCGTCAAACCGTTACCGAAGCCTTAGAACATTCCGATTATCCCTTTGATATTTTAGTAGAAAAATTAGCTGTTTCTAGAGAAATTAACCGCACTCCCTTGTTTGATATATTAGTCCTTCTGCAAAATTTTGATCAACCTGTAGGCTTGGAAAATATACAAATAAAATCTCTAGATTCCCTGACCCCGACCAGTAAGTTTGATCTATCTTTTGTGTTTAGTGAAGATCAGGAAAAACTCAGATTAGAGCTAATTTATAACACCGACTTATTCCAAGAGGAGAGGATGAAAAAATGTCTCATTCACTTCGATAAACTCTTGAATGAAATGCTATCTAACCCCGCCCAACCAGTCAAAGACATTTCTTTGTTATCGGCAGCAGAAACCGCTTTTATTGCCAATTTTATCAATCCTATTCCTCGCTTAGAAACCCGTACTATTATCCATGATTTTATTGACCAAGTTGCAGCCAAACCAGAGAAAACATCGATAATTTATCCTGGGGGTAAATTTAGCTATCAAGAATTACATGAACTAACTAACTTTTGGGCTTATGCCTTAAAAGAATTAGGCGTGGAAAAAGACAAGGTTTGTGGTGTTCTCCTAGAGGGAGATTATCGTCAGTTAATCGCTATGCTGGCAGTATTTAAAGCTGGAGGAATCTATTTACCTTTACGTTTAGATGAACCAGAGGAGCGCCGGCAACGCATGATGATTAAAACTAGCCCCGAAATTATCTTAGTTGCGGCTGAGAATTTAGAGGGGATTAAACCCCAACTATCCGCATTAGAAAAACCGCCTCATATCTTAGTGGTTAAGGCTCATAAAATTCAGCAATATCATCAGTGGAATGGCATGGATTATCAAGAGTTTCCTTGCCAATTAAGCAAACTGCAACCCCTTCTAGCTATGCCGGATGCTGATGATTCTAATTATATTATGTTTACTTCTGGCTCAACCGGTGAACCTAAAGCAATTTTAGGCAGTCACGGCAGCTTACGTCATTTCATTGATTGGGAAAAACGGGAATTTGGCATTAATGAAAGTTGGCGCTGTTTACAAATTGCTCAAATTAATTTTGATGCTTATTTGAGGGAAACCTGTGTGACTTTATGCTCAGGGGGAACTCTGTATATTCCAGAGAGTACAGAGCGAGAAGACTTAGAGCTTTTATTACTGCGAATAGGAGAATGGAAAATTAACTTACTACACACTGTCCCCTCGGTAATGCGTCTATTTTTAAAGATGGGGCGTGGTTTAGTTAATGCACATAATCTCCTGAAAAGTTTGCGAATTTTTGTCTTAGGAGGAGAGCCTTTATTTGTGAAAGAACTGGCTGAATGGCATCAAATTTTTGGCTCTCAGACAGAATTTGTGAATATTTATGGGGCAAGTGAAACTACATTTGTTAAGCATTTTTATCGAATTCCTAACCCTAATAATATTCCCTATGAACGGGTTCCGGGTGGTCAAACTTTGCCAGATGCCGCTTATGCAGTGGTTGATGGAAATCGCGCCAGGGCAATAGGAGAAGTAGGAGAAGTGTTCGTTAAATCCCCCTATTTAACCAAAGGTTATTATCAAGATGAAAGCTTAACTCATTCAGTTTTTGTGCCTAATCCTTTGAATGGGGGGAGGGATATAGTTTATCGTACTGGAGACTTAGGCAGACTGCTTCCTGATCTAACTTTAGAAGTAATAGGACGCAGTGACAATCAAATTAAATTAAATGGGGTACGGATTGAATTAGGAGAGATTGAAGATGTCCTCAGTGGGATTGAGGGAGTAGAAAAAGCCTTAGTTATGGCTAATAAAAAGGAGGAATTAGTAACCGTAATTGCTTATTATCAAGCAGAGGATACAGTTCATCAGGAATATATTCGAGGTAAATTAAAGCAACTCTTACCGATTTATATGCAGCCTAGCTTTTTAATGCGGTTAGAAGCTTTTCCCTTGTTACCCAATGGAAAAATTCATCGTCTAGCTTTGCCAAAACCCGAAGAAAATATTACTGACTCAACTAACCAAGTCCCAGATTTTAATCCACAAGAAGCTTTATTAGCTTCCCTTTGGGGTGAGTTATTAGAAGCAGAAGTTAGTAACAGTAATCAGTCATTTTTTGAACTAGGAGGAAACAGTCTAAAGGCGATGCGCTTAGTGTCACAAATCCGTAATCAATTTGGGGTTTCCCTCCGATTACGGGAAATTTTTACCCATAATACTTTAAAAGAACAAGCTGTATTAATTCAATCCCGACAAAAACGATGATCAACTTACCACAATCTGACTCAATTAACCCACTGGAAAAACAAAAATATTACCAAGTCTCTCACGGTCAAAGAAGGCTTTGGATTTTGCAGCATATCAGCGAATCTTCTAGTGCTTATAATATTAGGCTTGCCATGAGAATTAATGGCAAGTTAGATGTTTCTATATTAACAGCAGCCTTTCAAGAACTGGTGAACCGTCATGAAATTCTCAGAACCACTTTTACCAGTGTTGGGGGCAATATTAAGCAAGTTATTCATGAGCAAATACCCACAGAACAGTTAATCATTTTTAAAGATTTAAGAGCAGAAAAAGATGCTGAACTCTTGGCAGATGATTTAATTCAAGAGTCGGCAAATTTACCTTTTAGTTTAGAAAAGTTGCCCCTTATTCGGGTCTTATTGGTGCAGATTAAGTCAGAAGAATTTATCTTTGGTTTGACTGTCCATCATATTATTGGAGATGCACAATCACTTGATATTATCTTTCAAGAGTTCTTTACATTATACTCTGCTTATAGTCAACAAAAAAAAGCTGAATTACCCCCTCTTACTCTACAGTATAAAGATTATGCGGCATGGCAAAATCAGTGGTTAGAAAGTGAAGAAGTTAGAGAACAACATGAGTATTGGTGTGAGGTTTTTACCGAACATCCCCCTATCTTAAACTTACCGATAGACTTCCCTCGACCTCAAGTAAAATCTTCTCAAGCGGCTTCCTACACTTATCAATTTAGTGAGAGTCTTAGCCAACAATTACAAACCTTTGCAACTGGAAATCAGACGACTCTATTTATTACCCTACTGACCTTCTTTAAAATATTACTCTACCGCCACACCGGCCAGCGTGATTTAGTAGTTGGTATCCCTATTTCAGCACGAAATCATCCTGATTTAGAAAACCAGATCGGGTTTTATGTTAACACCTTGGCTTTGAGATCTTTATTACCAGAGGGAGTAACTTTTAAGCAAGTCTTAGGGGAAGTAACTAACACCTGTCTTGATGCCTATGAATATCGTGATTATCCTTTTGATAAATTAGTATCCGCTCTCAATTTAGAACGTGATTTGTCCAGAAATCCCTTATTTGATGTCATGTTTTCTTTACTGGGTAAAGAAAGCAAAACCGTCTTAAAAATTCCTGGTTTGGAACATCAACCCTATCCCTTAAAACCACGCATGGCTCAATTTGATATGACTTGGAGCTTCTTTGAAGATAGTCATAATCTTACATTAGCTATTGAATATGAGCCAGATTTATTTTTGCCTGAAACTATCGCCAGAATGAACGGTCACTTTTTACAAATTATTGAAAGTGTAATTCAGAATCCCGATTGTAAATTATCTGAGATTAATTTATTAACCCCTGAAGAACGGCATCAATTACTAATAGAGTGGAATCAAACCGAAGTCGCTTATTCTCAACAGTGTCTGCACCATTTATTTGAAGAAAAAGTTAGAGATAATTCCGAGGCAATAGCTCTTATTTTTGAGGGCAAAAAATTGACCTATCGAGAGTTAAATAGTCGAGCTAATCAAGTCGGTCACTATTTACAAGAAAAAGGCGTAACTTCAGAAGTTTTAGTGGGGATTTTTATTGAGCGTTCTTTTGAGATGATCATCGGAATATTGGGAATTATGAAAGCTGGGGGAGCTTATGTTCCTTTGGATCCTAATTATCCCCCTGAGCGCTTGGATTATATGATATCTGATTCGGCGATTTCTCTGTTGTTAACTCAGCAATCTTTAGTTCAATCTCTGCCCGAAAATCAAGCCGAAATACTGTGTTTAGATACAGATTGGTTAAAGATAGCTAATTATAGTCAAGAGAATTTGACCTCTCCAGTTAAACCAGAAAATTTAGCTTATGTTATATACACTTCGGGTTCAACGGGAAAACCTAAAGGTGTGATGAATATTCATCAAGGAATTTGCAATACTCTAAAATACAATATTGACAATTATAATCTTAACTCTGAAGATCGCATTCTCCAAATTACTCCCTTTAGTTTTGATGTTTCAGTTTGGGAAGTTTTCTCATCTTTAACATCTGGTGCTACCCTAGTCGTGGCTAAACCTGACGGGTATAAAGATATAGATTATTTAATAGATTTAATTGTGCAAGAACAAGTAACTTGTTTCACTTGTGTTCCCTCAATATTGCGAGTTTTTCTGCAACATCCTAAGCTCAAAGATTGTCACTGTTTAAAACGAGTAATTGCCGGGGGAGAAGCCTTATCTTATGAACTCAATCAACGATTTTTTCAGCAGTTAAACTGTGAATTATATAACGCTTATGGACCAACAGAAGCCGCCGTTGATGCTACTGTCTGGTGCTGTCAGCCAAATTCCCAGTTAATTCCTATTGGACGTCCCATTGCTAATGCCCAAGTTTATATTCTCGATAGTTATCTCCAACCAGTTCCTATTGGTGTTGCTGGAGAATTACATATTGGTGGAATGGGTTTAGCGCGTGGATATCTCAACCAATCTGAATTAACGGCTGAAAAATTTATTCCTCATCCTTTTGCTCAGGGGAAATTATATAAAACGGGAGATTTAGCTCGCTATCTTCCTGATGGAAACATTGAATATTTAGGGCGGATTGACAATCAAGTTAAGCTGAGAGGTTTCCGCATTGAATTAGGAGAAATTCAGACGGTTTTAGAAACTCATCCTAACGTTGAACAGGCTGTTGTGATTATGCGGGAAGATACCTTATATAATCAACGGTTAGTTGCTTATGTAATCAGAAAAGATACTTTATTAACTTCCCAAGATTTGCGTCGTTTCTTACAGCAGAAATTACCCGTTTACATGATCCCTTCTGCCTTTGCCATGTTGTCGGATTTTCCCTTAAATCCTAATGGGAAAATAGACGTTCATAAATTGCCTATACCGGATGAAACTTCTCTAGTTGAATCACCCTATTTAGCCCCCCGCAATTCAACGGAAACTATCTTAGTAAGCCTTTGGCAACAACTTCTACAAGCTGGCAAGATAGGGGTTAATGATAACTTCTTTGAGTTGGGGGGTCATTCCTTACAAGCTATGAATCTTATGGCTTTAATTTATGAAAAAATGGCCATAGAAATTCCTTTATCAATGATTTATGAAAAGCCAACAGTCGCCGAATTAAGCGATTATATTATCTATGCTCAGGAGATGAATATTCAACCGAAAGAACGCCCGTATGTGGTGTTTAATAAGGAGCAAGAAAAGGCCGTCTTTTTATTTCCACCCGCCCTTGGTTTCGCTGCTGCTTATGCCAATTTAGCAGAGTATCTAAGGAATTATGCTATTTATACTTTCCGGTATATTAGCGATGAATTAATGTTAAAAAAATACGCTGAATTAATTGAGGATTTGGCTCAGAATCAAGATATAAAATTAATGGGACATTCCGCCGGCGGATTTTTAGCGATGTTAATGGCGCAACAATTAGAAAGTCGAGGGAGAGTTGTTTCTGATGTCATTTTACTGGATACTTACAGAGGAGGACGTGAGGCTAAAAAAGCTGATATGTCAGAGATTCAAGAAGGGGTTGATGCTTTCTTATTAAATCCCAAACGTCAGGAATTAAGAGGTTACTTTTTAGAAAATCAAAAACTCCGTGATCGCACTTATCATCAAGTGTGGGAATACTTTAATTTTCTTTGGAATTCTGACTTAAAAAATGTACAAATTCAAGGGACCATTCATTTGATTCGTGCTGAGGGAAACTATGAAGCTCAAGATGATTGGACACAAGCAACAAAAGGAGAAAGAATCAATCATTATGCCACTGGTATTCATCGTGAAATGATTGATCCTCCTTATCTTCCAAAAAACGCTCTGATTATTAATAGTATTCTCAACCCAAAACAGTCGTAACCGTTGAGGGGGGGGGACGAAATCGGGCAATCTGAGAGACATGGATGAGCAGTACCTAGGGTCTGCTGAAAAAGTTTTTTCAGCAAACCCTAATTAATACCAATCATCCATCGACCGGAAAATTGAGGCATCGGGGAACACAGTTGGATTACCACTAGCAGCGATTTTTTGCCGTAATTCTCGCAATTGTTGATTGCCGATGAGAAAATCACTTTCTACTAATTGATAGGGCAGTACATTATTATCTAAAGCATACACTGCCGTGATGCCAGCAGCTACCCCAGAGGACCACTCGAAGGAATGGACACGATAGGCAGCCGCAGCAATATGACTAAGGGCGATACTTTTGCCCGCTATCAGTAAATTATCGATTTTTTGGGGAATTATAGCCCTTAAAGGAATCTCAAAAGGATAAGCTTGGCCCTGTCCCCGTCTTTCTCCTGCTTTTTCTGTATTACCCGGTTTTTCGGGGGGATGTTCTGTCATGCAGGGATGAAAATCAATCGCATAGTGACCGATACCGACGGAATCGGGGTAAATAGTCGATCGCTTGCGTTTAACGGCCTGATCGGGGGATAATGTGCCATCAAGTACGGAAAATCCCTCTAATCCTGCCAAGGTGGCAATTAAGCGCCGATATTCTGCCGGAGAAAGATTTTGACGATAGAAATCGCTTTGAAAATTTTGTCGGGAAATATCGATTTCTGTGACGGTAAAACCAGCGGGGTAAGTCAGGGAAGGACGACCGATAATCCGTCTTGCTTCCCGAATATAGGGATATTTTGACAAACCGTGGGCAGTTCCCATGGGAGAATCAAAACCGGAGAGATAACGGTTATTCAAATGGGGAACTTTTACCCCGTCCCCTAACTGGGAATCGGTGGTCCCTTCTACTAACCAATAATAGTAGGAAATGGCGTGTTCTTCGCCCCTCGCGAGGGTTTCGGTGCGTAATCCTCCCATCCATCCCCCCGGAGATAACTGTCCTAACTTTTGCAACTGTTCACGGGTGTAGATAAAGTTATCCTTCGCAGTCCCCGGACGGTAATCATTTCCCCAGGTCCAATTCTGCATGGAAATATCCCCCGGGACGGGTTCGGTAAAAGTAATTCCCCCAAAGGTTTTCTCTTTACCCAGTTGCGGACTCCAAATACGACGATAGGTGAAAACTAGGTCAAAATCGGCTAATCGCGGCAATTCATAGCTAAAATAGGGGGCATAGCGTTCATAATAAACGGGTTTCTCGTGGGTTTGTGGTTTTTCTGTTTCCTCCATGGCGAAGGTATAGGTAAAGCCTTGGGTACAGTAGGGGTCTCCAGTGACGCTAGAGGAAGAAGGTTCGAGATAACTGCGCTTATCGACACCTAAACGGTAGGGAATATCTGATAATCCGATTATTTCCCCGGTTTCGGTCGCTTCAATCACATACCAATCTGCTAATTGATTCGGTTGGGAGGATTTGGGGACAAAACGGAGGATTTTCTTATCAAAACGGGGAGAATTTTCGTAGCGATAGATATCCTCCATTTTTTGCGATAAAAACTCGGTATTTAGGGGAGGAGTACCTTTTGCGGGACTATGTTGAATAGCAATTACACCGGTAATCTGTTGACCAGTACCGCGATTGGGTAAAGTTTCAATATTTAATTCTTTGACTACCGTGGAGGGAAACCATTTCAGAGTTCCTTTGCCTTTTTTGGCAGCGTCTTCTAACTGTTGAAATAATAATTTATGTCCATCAAAAGGCAAAAAACAAGACCCGCTTACCCAACATTCTCCGGGGTTGCGTTTCCCGTAATGCTTTCTAATTCTTTCCCTAAATTCTAGATAACCTTTCGGGAAAAATAATTTTTCTCTTTGTGTCCGTCTTTCATCTAATGCGGAGGTTCCCTGAGAAGATATCTGTCCCCCCACCCAGTCGGTAATCTCGGTTAAACAGACGGTTTTTCCTAATAATAAAGCTTCGTAGGCCGCACCGGCACCGGCTAAACCACCACCCACCACCAGAATATCACAGCCGACGGTTTTATCCAGTTCTCGCGGGGGGGCAGCTAGGGTAAGGGGAGTGAAAGCTTGTAGGAGAAATAATCCCAGAGAGAGGGATTTGAGGGGAGTAAAGTGATGATTGAAAATTTTAGGGGACATTATTGACAAATATCAATGTTGTGACTGAGAGTTTCCTCTTTCTTTGAAGAAGAAGCCAGAGCATCTGTTCCTGAAATCCTGATTGTTTTTTTGGACAATATTGAGAACTTTGTAGCTTGATGCTGGCTTTTGAGAGATTATACATCGCCAAGCTGACAATCGATCGCTTTTCCGGAAATGTTTTGACACAATAGAGATATCCTGATTCTGTCTCATTCCCTTTGTTATTCCCTGTCATCCTTGCTAAGTTAAATTCAAAACAAACCCGGGTAACACATCTTCCCCGGATAAAATAGCAGGTAAATTAATAATTTCCCCATCGCTATTTAGTCGGTAGATTTCCACCTGCTGCTGTTGAGGATTAATCAACCAACCTAAACGTAAACCACTGGCTAAATATTCACTCATCTTGTCGCGTAAAGAGGTTAAAGAATCGGTACGAGAACGTAATTCAATCACAAAATCGGGACACAAAGGCGGGAACTTTTCTCGCTCTTCTGCGCTCAAAGCTTCCCATCTCTCCCGTTTTATCCAAGCAACATCAGGAGAACGATATCCTCCATTTGGTAAACGAAAAATTGTCGAAGAACTAAACACCTCACCAATTTGAGTTTGCTCGTTCCATACCCCAACTTTAACAATCAAATTAGCTTCTTGTTTACCAGTATTTCCACCCACGGGAGGCATAATTAATAATTCTCCTTTTTGATTACGTTCTAAATTCCATGTTTGATTAGCCTGACAGAGATGATAAAATTGTTCATCAGTCAAATTAACTGTCTCTAGATTTAACACTACAGTTTCCATAATCGCTTCTCCTTCTTGCTGCTTTATACAAGATAACTCATCGCATTTATCTTAAGAGTGAGGTACAAAGTCTCTGGTTTTAGGGAACGCCAGAACTGCTGTATCAGTTATCAGTTCAGAGAAAAATATGTGTAATTAATTCTGTCTGGGTACTCAATCCTTCCTAAGTTAAATTCAAAACAAACCCGGGTAAGACATCTTCCCCGGATAAAATAGCAGGTAAATTAATAATTTCCCCATCGCTATTTAGTCGGTAGATTTCCACCTGCTGCTGTTGAGGATTAATCAACCAACCCAAACGTAAACCACTGGCTAAATATTCGCGCATCTTGTCGCGTAAAGAGGTTAAGGAATCGGTACGAGAACGTAATTCAATCACAAAATCAGGACACAAAGGTGGGAACTTTTCTCGCTCTTCTGCGCTCAAAGCTTCCCATCTCTCCCGTTTTATCCAAGCAACATCAGGAGAACGATATCCTCCATTTGGTAAACGAAAAATTGTCGAAGAACTAAAGACTTTACCGGAATTACTTTGACGATTCCAAATCGTTACATCAGCAATTAAATCAGCTTCTCGATTACCACTATTTCCACCCACGGGAGGCATAATTAATAATTCTCCTTTTTGATTACGTTCTAAATTCCATGTTTGATTAGCCTGACAGAGATGATAAAATTGTTCATCGGTCAGATTAACTGTCTCTAGATTTAACACTACAGTTTCCATCGCTTCTCCTTTTTGCTACTTTATATCATTGATTCATATCAACCTATTTACCTAATTGACTCTCTAAAAATTCTGGCCAATTGGGATTAGTAGTATCTAGGGAAATTAGATAGGGTTGTTCTTTTTCATTAAAAGGTTCTGTTTTCTCAATTTGGGCATTTAAAACCTCGATAGTAGCGTCAGAAATATCGCCTTTTCTAGCGGCAATCCGTTGTTTTAAAACTTCTATAGGTGCGCGACAATGGACAATATGAAAAGGAATCTGTAAATTTTGGGCATAGGTTAATAAGGGTTCTCGCCAAGCATATTTATCGTAGCGTGCATCGAGAATAACCGGATAACCTAAAGCTATTAAAATTTCGGCTAATTCCGCCAGTCGAGCGAAGGTTTTTTGACTCATTTCGAGACTATATATGTCTAGACTTCCTGTTTGATTTAAGTCAATTCCAGCCAAATGTTTGCGAACTGCATCGGAACGAATCTGAATAGCATTAAGATTTTTAGCAATTACTTTTCCTATGGTACTCTTACCCGAGCCAGAAAATCCCGACATCAGAATTAATCTCGGTTTCTGCGGTTGTGTGTACTGCCAAGCTAATTGATAATAATCCTGTGCATTGGCTTTAATTTTCTCAGAAAAAGTGTCACCATCAAGCAAAAAACTATTGACTTTTGCCCTCACATACGCTTGTCTAGTCAGGTAGAGAGGCAAGACTTTTAAACCCTCCCAGTCGGCGGTTTGTTCTAAATAAGTATTGACAAATAAATTAGCGAAATCTTCTCTCCCCCTAGCGGTTAAATCCATGGCTGTAAAAGCAAGATCATACATGACATCAACGAAGCGAAAAGATTCATTAAATTCTATGCGATCAAATAATTGTATTTCTCCCTGCCACTGACAGATATTATTTAAATGTAAGTCGCCGTGACATTCGCGAATCATCCCTTTTATTTGTCTTTCCTCTAACCAATCTCCGTGTTCTGCGAAGAATTTATCTGTATAAGCTTTCGTTTCATCGTATTGTTTTTGGGTTTGGACAAAATTAATATATTTCTCGGTTTGTTGGTAGTTTTCATCAAAAGCTTGTTTAATAACTTCTAAATTGCCAAATTGAGTAATATAGGAATTAGTCACAGCTTGTCGATGAAATCCTGCCACTTTTTCAGCCAAAGATTTTATAGCTTTTTCCGTTAGTTCTCCCCGTTCAAAAACTTTACTCAGTAAACATTCTTGGGGAAACTGATTCATTTTTAAAATGTATTCGATCGCTTTCCCTTCTCCATTTAAACTTATGCTACCCCGTTCCTCATTAATTGACAAAACTTCCAGATAGATATTCGCAGCAACTCTTTGATTTAACTCTAGTTCCTGTTCTAGATAATACTTTCTCTTTTCTAAAGTGGAGAAATCTAAAAAATGATAATTAACTGGTTTCTTGACTTTATAGGCATAATCTCCTGTCAAGAAGATAATTGAAGCATGGGTTTGGATAATTTCAACGGGAATTTTGACAGAATGAGGATAAAAGTCGGGATTTTTTAATTCTTCGATTAATCGGTTGCTATCCATAGGGAGAACTCCTGTCGGTTGCCTCTCATTTTTGTAAATTTACTAGGTTGGGATTTTTAAAGGGAAACTCTCGGCTAGAATTGGCTGTTATTTCCGATTTTATCACTTAATCTTTGACTCTTGGGGGATTCTACCCCCCAAACCCTCCGTTGGGGAGTGGGAAGTGGGAAGTGGGGAGAAGGGAGCGGGTTTTTCAAGTTTGATTGGCAGTTAATCGTACCACTAAAAACCGATTTGCTATCAGATGTCCGTGGAGGAACTGTCTCCCCCAAACGCTGGAAAGCATTAGCGGGAGCAAGTGGGATGCTTACAGGGGTTTGTTTATACATTTGTACCAGTTTAAGGATGACTGTTAACGAAGGCAGGGGGCAGGGGGCAGGGGGCAGGAGGCAGGAGGCCGTTTTTGTAACGGGGATTTATGCCCCGCTCCCAAAACTTTTCGCCTTAAAAGGCGAGGTTTTAGACCCGATTTTTTCGATAATTGCTGATTGTCGGTAAGCTGTTGACTATCTAAATTACTCGTTAAGACCCCCTAGAAGCGGGGTCAGCTTTAAGCCAAGGAATTAGGGGTACAGTTAGTTTTAGATAATTTTGATGCTGGCTATTCCTTCTTAAGTTATATTGATAAATATCCCCTCGACAGCTTGAAGAGCGAACCTTTATCCCATCTTTACCATCAAAAACCGAGCATTTAGCCATGTTATCGACTATAATCGGCCTAGTACAGAATTTGAAGAAGTACAAGGATTTTGGTTGACTCAGGCCTTGAAACCAGAAGATGTGACTCAATTCTTGTTAAGTAACTGTTCCGAATCACACCCAACACTTGATTGAGAAAATAAATTAAGTCAAAGACGAATAAGCCATGACTTTTTGAGGGAGCATATTAACTTATATTTTGTCGAGGTATCGAAAAAATGATTAATGGTTCATCCAATTCCCGTTATCTCCTCATTGTGGAAGATCCTCAAGGGAGAAGAACAATTACCCTAGAAGACATGAAATATTCTCTCGGCCGTAAGTCCGATAATCAAATTGTTCTTCGCTCCAAATACGCGTCTCGCTATCATGCGACTTTAATTAAAAAGAGTATTGATCGCCAAAATTTTTCCTATTGGATTCTTGATGGTGATTTAGAGGGAAATAAAAGTCATAATGGTATTTATGTCAATGGGTCTAAATGCTTGGTTCATGAATTAAAAGATGGTGATTTAATTAACTTTGGCTGTGATATAAACGCCAGTTTTCATTTAATAGCCAGTCAAGAAAAAATAGAGCAAGCACCGGTTAAAAGTTCAGGACAGCTACGAGTGGATCTGACGGAAAATGAAGCAAATTATAGCCGGGATAACCTCCACACAAAAAGTACCCTAATTCTCCATCATTCCCCATCCCAGACCATTAGTTTTGATCACAGGACTCAAGAGGAATCTTTCCTAGATCCTCTCACGAATTTGCCTAACCGTTCTATCTTTAATGAATATCTGTCAAATGCTATTAATAATGCCCAGAAAAGTAATCAAATGCTCGGTCTGTTATTAGTGGATGTAGAGCGGCTAAGAAATGTCAACAATCGACTAGGTTATCGACTGGGAGATAAGCTATTAAAAATCGTCAGTGAACGGTTAAGAAAAAATTTGAGATCGGGGGATATAGTCGCTCGTTGGGGAGGGGACGAATTTATTATCCTGCTGCCACAAATTAATAAGGCTAATGATCTGGAAAAAGTTAGTCAAAGAATTATTGAAACCCTAGAAAATAATTACGAAATCGAAAATCACTCCCTAGCCGTGCGATTCAATTTAGGTTCAGTTATCTGTCCCCCCGTCGGCACAGACAGAAAAATAATTTTACAGAAACTGGAGGAAAATTTAGTAGCGGTCAAGAATAATATCAATAATAACTCCAAGATAGAGTCAGTTAATGTTCACCCTAAAAATACTCGTAGTTCTAAAGTTGAATATTTTCTCTATCAGGCAATCAGAAATAATGAATTAGCTCTTTACTATCAACCGCAAGTTAATATGACTCAGTGGCAAGTGGAAGGGTTAGAGGTATTATTGCGCTGGTTACACCCTCAATTCGGATTAATCGCTCCTAATCGTTTCTTACCCTTAATCCAAGAAAGCGAGTTAATCCTTGAGCTTAATCGTTGGGTGCTGAAAAATGCCTGTCAACAAGCACAAATATGGCAGCAGCGAGGATTATTATACACTCCCATCTCGATCAATCTGTCCCCGCACCAATTGCGGGATCCGCAGTTGCTCACCATCCTCAAAGAAGTCTTGACTGAAAGCAAAATCGGGCCTTTCTTTCTGGAGATGGAAATAACCGAGACAAGTTTACTAGAAAATAGCCGCGAAACCGGTCGAATTCTTGGGGATTTGCAGGAATTGGGTATTAGTATCACCCTTGATGATTTTGGCAGCGGTTACGCGTCGATCGCCTATCTCGGTCAATTTTCCGTGAAAAAACTGAAAATAGAGCAATCTTTAACGAAAAACCTGAGTAATAATCCCCAAGATACCCGTTTTATCTCGTCATTGCTGGCGATAGCGAAAAGTTTTAACTTAATAGTGATCGCCAAGGGAGTAGAAACCCAACAACAATTAGAAATCCTGCAAGAATTAGGTTGCGAGAGAATGCAAGGCAATCGCATCAGTGGCCCTCTAGCAGTGGAGGAAATGACTAAATTTCTCCACACCCACCGCAGTCTGTCAGTAATCAGTGATCAGTGATCAGTTACCAGTTATCAGCTCTGGGTTTTTAGTAAGGAGGAGTAAATAGGGTTTGCGGCAAAAAGCTTTTCCTAGGGGCAGGGTGTGGGGTGTGGGGTGTGGGGTGTGGGGTTTTACCCATTTTCAGGTGGTCAATTACCTAATTTTCAGGGAAAAATTACCTGAATTTTCCCCCCAATCACTCCAATGGTCGGCACTTTTTGAGGTCAAAAAAGTCTAAAAGCCTTATCCAAAAAGGTTTTTAGATTTATTCAGCAAGCCCTAAATAGCATTAAGTACCTAAGCAAAATTAATTACACATATCTAACCACCTCTTGCCTCTTGCCTCTTGCCTATCTTCACTAGGAAATTAATTTTGCACGACTACTTAACAGTGCTGTCCTTTCACTGATCACTGTTTACTGATAACTGATTACTGATAACTGATTTTGGTCACTGATTCCGGTATGATCTGAACAGAATATCTAGTATCAAATACCTACTCATTCTAGCGTGAGGCTCTTGCCGAACCTGTCAGCAGCAGCAATTTGTGGCGGCGGGGTGCTGCTGGATCCAGAGTCTGGTTTAATTACTACTATGGGTTAACAATTAGTCGTGTATTTAGAGGGAAACTATGGCCAATAAGCCAGAGCGCGTGGTTCTAATCGGTGTAGCTGGGGACTCCGGTTGTGGGAAGTCTACTTTTTTACGTCGTTTGACGGATTTATTCGGGGCCGAGTTTATGACAGTGATCTGTTTAGATGACTACCATTGCCTCGATCGCAAACAGAGAAAAGAGGTGGGTGTCACCGCACTCAATCCGAAAGCGAATAACTTTGACCTGATGTACGAGCAGATTAAAGCTCTCAAGGAAGGTCAAGCCATTAATAAACCTATTTATAATCATGAAACGGGGATGATCGATCCCCCCGAAATCATCGAACCGAATAAGGTAATCGTGATCGAGGGACTGCACCCCTTATATGATGAACGAGTCCGGTCCCTATTAGATTTCAGCGTTTATCTCGATATTAGCGATGAAGTCAAAGTTAACTGGAAAATTCAACGGGATATGGCCGAGCGCGGTCACACCTATGATGATGTGATGGCGGCTATTAATTCTAGAAAACCGGATTTCAGTGCCTATATCGATCCCCAGAGACAGTACGCTGACGTGGTGATTCAGGTGCTGCCCACCCAATTACTTGAAGATCACGAAAGTAAGTTACTACGGGTCCGTTTAATCCAGAAAGAAGGGGTGGAAAACTTTGAACCCGCTTATCTGTTTGATGAAGGTTCCACCATCGATTGGCGGCCCTGCGGTCGTAAATTGACCTGCGCTTATCCCGGCATTAAACTCTACTATGGTCCAGATGGCTTCTTGGGGAATGAAGTGTCGATTCTGGAACTAGATGGTCAATTCGATAACCTCGAAGAAATGATCTACATCGAAAGCCATTTGAGCAAAACCGGCACTAAATACTACGGTGAAATGACCGAATTACTGCTCAAACACAAGGATTATCCCGGCTCTACCAATGGTACGGGTTTATTCCAAGTGTTAGTCGGTCTCAAAATGCGTGAAACCTACGAAAAACTAATGGCCGCTGAAGCAAAAGTGGCAGCGTCAGTCTAGTTTCTAGTTTTCACCGAACCGGCATCCTACCTGGGTAGGATGCCGGTTTTTTTTAACCCACTAATCCCGATCGCAGGGCCAGCACTGCCGCTTGAGTCCGATCATCCACAGAGAGTTTATTTAAGATATTGCGGACATGGGTTTTCACCGTGCCGATGGTGATATAGAGTCGCTTGGCAATCTGGGCGTTACTAAAACCCGCAACAATCAGATCGAGAATTTCTAGCTCTCGTGCCGTTAGGGGGGCATTTTCCAGCAATTGGTGATATTCTCGGTCAACGCCTTGAATTATCACTGTTTTGGTCTCGGCAGCCGCACCCACGGGAACATTTTGGCGCACTTGTTGCAGAACCACATCTGCGATCGCAGGATCCACCCAGGGATTGCCTTCCTGGGTGGAATAAATCGCCTCGACTAATTTATCGACGCTAATATCCTTCATACAGTAGGAATCAGCCCCAGCACTAAAAGCCGCTAAAACCAGTTCTGGGGTTTTGTGCATGGTTAGCATGAGGATTTTCGTGGCCAGGGGGTCTTCGCCCCGATTTTGTTGGAACCGTCGCACTAACTCGATCCCATCGATCATGGGTAAACCTATATCGATGATCGCCACATCGGGTTTAGTCTCCTCTAGCAGTTTCAGTCCCTGTAATCCACTGATCGCTTCCCCTACCACTTGGATACCTTCCCGATGCTGGAGAGCCACCACTAAGCCCATGCGGGTTAAATCGTGATCTTCTACAACGATAACCCGGACTTTATCCATATTTTTTGACCAGTTTCGCCGAAGTAAGTGATGATTTGATAATTTTGGCTTTTCGATTATTAGAGCCGCTCCTTAACATTGACTTCACTCCCTTCCTCCTTCTCTGAATTCCGCTTTCTTATCTTCATTCGGCAATCCCCTTTTTCCGGTTGATTTTATTGATACTTACTAAAAGCAGAGATGGCAAATATACTTAGCCTCCCCTAAAATATACTCAAATCTACCCAAATTACCCAGAATTTTCTGCTTTAATTATTTATTTATAATATCATACAAATCTCGATTATGCAAGGATTTGGCTTTTCTGGTTTCTGTGTGGAAACGAGGCCTATACTGATAGTTGATTTATTCACCAAAATAGCCCTGAAAGTCTTTCCCAGTAAACATTTCAGAATTTGATCGGCAAAAATTATTACACAAAGTCGAGAAGAGCCAAGATAATTTTAAGAAGAATACATCTTTGAGCTGCTTGGATTTTCATAGAATAGAACCAAACTCTGGTTCAATTAATTTTTTAGTCTATTGGGACTTAGGCATTTTCGGTCTCGGTCAAAAAAAGGATACATTTGAAGACTAATTAAGTGGGTGGGTGGAATTAAATATAAGATGAACGTAGGTTGGGTTGAAGCATGAAACCCAACGTCCGCATGGGTTACGCTACCGCTAACCCATCCTACAAATAATTGTGCCTCCCTACTTATTAGGGTTTGCTGAAAAAGTAGGGACGCGATCGCCGCAAGATGCAAGGTTTTCGAGCCACTAGCTTTAAAAGCTTGCAGAGCCTTCGCCAAAAAAGCCACCACAACGCTTACCCCGTCTATATTTCACATTTATTCAGCCAACCCTAATTAGGATTATTAACTAAATAATAGTGTTTAACTATAGATAAAAGTAAATCTTAATCATGGTTTTTCTTGATTGTATTGTTGTACACCATTTTGGTTTATTTGTCAATAGTGATCTTACCCATTTTTTCCTTGGCCGTCACCTCCAATGGGATTGAGGCGGAATTTTTCCCCACTGTGCCAATCCAGATAAAAATGGTGTCAGTGGGGAAAAAGCTCACCCCCTAGGAGTCCTGTAAAAAAATTAATTCAGCCGGTGTTACCGCTCCTTTTTCCGTAATGATAGCGGTGATTAAAGCGGCGGGAGTAACATCGAAAGCGGGGTTATAAAAGTTAACATCTCTAGGGCAAAGGGTAGTTGTCCCCACCTGATAAATTTCGGCACGATCGCGCTGTTCGATCGGTATCCCCGTACCATCCTTAAGGGAAAAATCCACCGTCGATAGGGGGGCAGCCACATAAAAAGGCAGATGATGAGCTTTTGCCAGCACCGCAAGGGAATAGGTGCCGATTTTGTTGGCCGTGTCCCCATTGGCCGCAATGCGATCGGCCCCAACGATCACCGCATCGATCAGTTTTTGCTGCATACAGTGGGCCGCCATGCTATCGGTGATCACGGTGACGGGAATTCCCTCCCGCAGACATTCCCAGGCGGTTAATTTTGCCCCTTGCAGCCGCGGCCGGGTTTCGTCTGCATACACTTGTATTAATCTCCCTGCTGTCCAAGCGGAACGAATTACCCCTAAAGCAGTACCATAACCGGCCGTGGCTAGGGAACCAGTATTACAGTGGGTTAAAATTGTCAGTTTTTCCGGTTGCTCCGGCAGCGCCAATAAACCATGGTGACCGATCGCCCGACAGGTTTCCACGTCTTCTTTTTGGATATTTTGGGCAGTTTCAAGGAGATTTTTGGTAATTACTGCCACTTCTGGGCCACTTTCCCTGGCCACTTTTAACATTCGCTCGATCGCCCAGAATAAATTCACCGCCGTCGGCCGGGTTTGGGCTAATCGATCGGCTATTCTAGTTAAATCAGCCAGAAATTCCTCTTTCTGGTCGGTGGTAATTTCCTGCGCTCCTAAAACCATACCGTATGCAGCCGCCACCCCGATCGCCGGAGCGCCGCGGACAATCATCGTTTCGATCGCCCGGGCCATGGCTTCACTGCTGGTGATTTCAACTTCCCCATACTCCATGGGTAAACGGGTTTGATCGATCAGCCAAACTTTGTTATCTTGCCAACGCACGGGATAGATCGAGTTACTCTCGCAAGCGGTTGTGGTCATAAACATTTTTAGATTGAGAATTAGCTAAATTTACCACTATAGCAGCGGCCTTTCTCCACGGCTGATCAGCAGTAAAAACTATTTTGTGTTTTTTTGTAAAAAGTAATTTTAAATACAGAAACTTTTTTTAGAATGTATAGATAAGTGACTAGGAAAAATTTAAGAATACTTTCTCACCTAGCCCGACCTTTTATACTAACCGATTAAGAGGATAATTACCGTGAAAACAGCAAAATATCCCGAAAAAATTGCCGCTCTCTGGACAACATTCCTCTTGGGAACCCTATTTCACACCCAACTGGGTTTAATGCCGCTCTTCCATGGTCAATCGATCGTCGAGAGTCATCAAACCAGCAATCTCGATCCGATTTTCTGGGGAATGTTGCTCTTTTTTTTGCTGCCAATGTTAGCGATTATCGGGGTCAATTTTAGCGAAAGTCGCTCCTTGAGAAAGACCCATTTCTGGCTGACAATTCTCTATTCTGTCTTGAATTTAGCCCATCTGATCGCCGATCTTCTGGTCAGACCGATCGCCTGGTATCAAATCGCTCTCATGGCAATTTTATTGATCATCGGACTGATTTTAAATCTAGTTTCCTATCAATGGCTGCGGTTAGCGATCGCCCATCCGCACCATCTCTCCGAAAGTCATTAGTAGTGCCAAGATCAAAAGGTAGCCAGTTGACTAACTGATTCAGACAAGAGGAGGCCTTTTGATCTCAAGTTGGTGCTTATTAAGGCAAAAGCAAGCTTAAACCGTAGCTAAAGCAATTTTTTTGAAAATATAGCTTAAAAAATCCAATTAATCCCTATTATTCCCCAGATCAGCCCATAAATTGCCCCTATTTCCTGGCCGCCGCTGCGACCACATCTCACCAAATATGGAGCTTTTTAGCTATGATGGTTCAGAAGCAAGCCAATAAAGGGAACTTTTGGGGCTGGTTATTCATCGGAAAACTCCTGATCGGAGGAGTTAAGCAGACGATATAGTTCAGATTAATGGCAAATATTGGTTAATAGTAATAACGAGGTAATTATTTTGATGAAATCTCTCATTCGTTGGACAGCAACTCTTGGTTTAGTAGGAACGACAATGTTGACTTCGCTGCTGGGCAGCTATTCTAAAGCACTCGCTTTACCGGAAGAACAAATCGTCAAAACCTTGCAGTCTGTACCTGTCTTCGCTATTGCCGACGATCAAGGAGTTCCCCTAATTGCCGTAGGAGAAAAAGAACAGAAATTCACGGGGGTTTTTATCAGTCGGCAGGACGCACAAAACTTTTTTGAACGACTGAAAAAAGAGAATCCTGAAGTGGCTAGTAAAGTTAAAGTTCAGCCTGTTTCTTTGGCACAGGTCTATAAAATGCAAACCAGTCAAACCGATCAAAATCGTTTAATTATCGATTTTGTTCCCAAAGAGTCGGAAGTAGAATCAGCGAAAAAACTGCTCAGTGAAAGAGGTCAACAATATCAAGGTGGTGTACCTTTGTTTGTGCCGAAAGCAGGAAAAGAGAGTAATTTTCTGGTGATCAGTCGCAATAATCAGGATTTGATTCCTTTCTTCTTTGAAAAGGCCGCCGCTTTGCAAATGGTAGAACAATATAAAAAAGCTAATCCCGCAGAAGCGACCACGGTGAAAATTGATGTTATTCCCTTAGAAAATGTCATCGCCACCCTACAACAAAGCAACGATGAAGCTTTAACTAAAATTCTCCTCTATCCTAGCCAAGAAACGATTGATTTTATTCGGGCAAATAGCAACCAAAATGCTCCCAAACAACCGCCAGCAAAGCCCTAATCATAATACCAATAATCCCCCCGCCCCCAATCGTTAAGTCTTGTGTCTGCTAGTATTTCCGGTCAAGAATTAAGTCAATGGCGCCAACAGGCGATCGCCGATTTAGAGCAAGCGCAACTATCTCCGAAAGAAGTGGATATCTTTCTGCAAGCAGTGACAGATATAGATACTCTTTCCCTGCGCTTACAATCCTTTCGCGAACGAGAAAAAATCCCTTTGAGTTATTCTTGGTCGGAAATTACTAAACGCTGGCAAAAACGCCTGCAATCAAGGGTTCCCTTACAGTATTTGCTCGAATCGGTGGTCTGGCGTAATTTTACCCTCAAAGTCTCCCCAGAAGTCTTAATTCCTCGTCCCGAAACCGAGTTATTAATCGATATTGTTGGAGAAACCGTCAGAGGAGAAGACGGGGGAATCTGGGTAGATCTGGGAACCGGTAGCGGTGCGATCGCTATTGGTTTAGCCAGTATCTTGACAAAAGCAGAAATATATGCTATTGATTACAGTCAAACGGCTTTAGCGATCGCCAAAGAAAATATCATCAATACCGGTTTTGCCGAGAGAATTATCTTAAAACAGGGTTCTTGGTGGACACCCCTAGAGAAGTGGCAAGGACAGATTAGCGGTATGCTGTCCAATCCTCCCTATATTCCCAGTGCAGAAATCCTTGACTTACAAATTGAAGTGCGGGAACATGAACCCCGTTTGGCCCTCGATGGAGGTGAAGACGGATTGACCGCGCTGCGCTATCTAGTGGCCACTGCTCCCGATTATCTGCGATCGGGAGGCCTTTGGCTAGTGGAAATGAGAGCCGGTCAAGGGGAAAAAGTAGCGCAAATGCTGGAAAATCAGGGCAATTATCGACAAATTCAGATTATTAACGACCTAGCAGGTTTCGATCGCTTTGTTTTGGCCGAGCGAATTTAGCGCAATGCAGCCGCTTCGCAGTCCCGCAGCCAGAGACGCACCGCTTGGCCGATGGTGCCTTGGCTGGTTTCTAGGGGAGGTAAGGGGACTTGAGCGGGTTCAAGGGCAGCTAATTGACTGTAAACCGTCACTAATCGCCATCCTTCCCCAGTTTTAGTTAAAAATAACCAGTGATAATTCTGGAGAGTGACAAAGCGATTTTTGCTATACTGACGCTCTAAAGTCGTAAAAAAAACCTGTTGAGTGTCATCGGCAATTTGACCAGAATATTGACTGGCAGTTAAAGGTAGGGGTGTAAATTCGGGACGACCGGCAATAATCACAAAAACCGGTGTAGATAATTCTTGATCGATTTGGGAGCGGGTAATAACTCGATTAGCATAACTGGGTAAATCTGACAAGAGGCGATCGACTAAAAGATTTAAATCCTCCGGACAGCTAGAAAGAGGACGACTAACTGCTGGCAAGTTAATCCCGAAAATAACCAGTAATACCCCTAAATATCGGCTAATTCGTGACAAATTTTTGCCCATGCTACCTTTGGCTCCTCGGCACCGGTGATCGGTCGTCCAATTACTAGATAATCAGCCCCAGCTTTAAGCGCTTGGGCCGGAGTCATCACCCGACTTTGATCCCCTTTCGTTGACCAGGAGGGACGAACTCCGGGGCAAACTAAGAGAAAATCCTCTCCACAGACGCGACGCAATTGCGCCACTTCCTGGGGAGAACAAACCGCCCCATCAATTCCCGATTCTTTGGCCAATAATGCCAGATTTAACCCATATTCCGATAGTTCTAGGGGAATTTTGAGGTCGAGGGCTAATTCGCGGGCGTTAAGGCTGGTTAAAACGGTGATAGCGAGAAGTTTTGGCGGCGATAGCAGGTCAGAGATTGCCCCCTTAGCCGCCGTCAGTGCTTGCCGTCCGGCCGTAGCGTGCAGGGTGAGTAAATCCACTTGATAGCGACTAGCTGAACGACAGGCCCCGGCGATTGTATTGGGAATATCATGAAATTTTAGATCGAGAAAGCTCTTTTTTTGTCTTTCTTGCAGAATCCCTAGAATTTCTGCACCGCTACTGACAAATAATTCTAGTCCCACTTTCCAAAAATTGACTTCCGGCAACAGATCAAGCAGTGCGATCGCTGATTCTAAATCCGGCACATCGAGAGGAACAATAATTCGGTCTGAGTTGGTCATATTGGGGTGATAAATCAGAGAAAAATCCAATCGGCAAAAGTGGCAGCCTGTCCGCAGTAAATGCCATCACGATCGATGATATTCCAAACGATCGCTTTTTCGATGCGAAATAGTTGACCGTTTTTCGTGATCCTTACCCCGTGATAATCGTTGATATAGCCCTGTTTTTTGACTAAATCTAGCATTTTTTGGCGTTCTTTGGCGATTTCCTCCCCCTCTACCGTCGCTCGCGAAGGAGTTGTTAATAATTCTGGCCAAGTTAAACCCCAGAGATCGAGGGCGCAGCGATTACCATAATTGAAGATCGGATTAGTTTGTGTACCGTGGGAAACTAGCACAAAAGGGGCATAAAAGAGCATTTTACTCTGTTCTTTGCCAGTACCGATCCGGGGTAAAAGCGATCGCCCGATTAATCGTTCATAATTATCCAGCAGCAATTCCGTCCAAGCTATAATAGCTAAATCTTCCCAAATTTCCATAAAATTATCTTGAAAAACCGGTTTAAGTAGGGAGGCACAATTATTTGTAGGATGGGTTAGCGGTAGCGTAAACTATGCGGGTGTTGGGTTTCATGCTTCAACCCAACCTACGTTCTAAATCTTGCCAAATTTCCATAAAATTATCTTGAAAAACCGGTTTAATCTGGCCGTTGCCAATATTTATAGGCCGCGTAGGCTAAAGTAATCACTCCCGTGAGAATTGCCGACTCATCCACTAAAAATTCCGGATGGTGAAGGGGGGGATTGAGGAGGTGAGGAGAACCCACTCCCAGACGGAACATTGTCCCCGGGGCCTGTTGCAAATAAAGGGAAAAATCCTCGGCCCCCATGGAGGGTTCCGAGAGAATTAAAACCCGATCCTGTCCCCAAGCTTCTAAACCAGCTTCTTCGACTAACCGGGTTAAAAATTGGTCATTTTGTACCGATGGCACGCCCCGGCGATAATTTACTTGACATTTAGCGTTATATGTGCTACAGACATTCGTGACCAAACTCTCGATCCATTCCGGGAGATGGGCGTGGGTTTCTGGGTGCAGCGATCGCACGGTTCCCGCCATGCGTACCTGATCGGCGATGACATTGGGGGCGCGACCACCGCTAATCTGCCCGATGGTGAGGACAATGGGACGCAAAGGGTTTTGAGTCCGACTAATTGCCTGTTGTAAAGTGGTGATTACTTGCGAAGCGATCCAGATAGCATCGATCGCCTCGTGGGGCCGGGCCCCGTGGCCGGATTCCCCTTGAATAAAAATCTCCAGATCGTCGGCAGCTGCAGTTAAGGCCCCGTAACGAACTCCGATCGATCGGGCCGGAATCGAGGGGAAAACGTGCAGCCCCAAAACGGCGCTGACATCCCGCATCACCCCCTCCCGGATCATCCAATTGGCCCCCTGGGCGATTTCCTCTGCTGGTTGAAAGAGAAAGCGTATTTTTCCCCCCAAAGGTTCCGAGAGACGGGAAAGCACCATCGCCACCCCTAAACCGACGGTAGCATGAACATCGTGACCGCAGGCGTGCATAATCCCCGGTTTGCGGGAAGCAAAGTCTAAATCGGTTCTTTCTTGGATCGGTAGGGCATCCATATCGGCGCGGATGGCTAAAATCCTTCGATCACTGCCTTTTCCCGCCAATTCTCCCTTAACTCCCGTTTTTCCCACCGCTTCCTGCACCGATAGACCACAGGAAGACAAAACCCCGGCAATATAGGCGGCCGTTTGATATTCTTGCCCACTTAACTCTGGATTCGCGTGAATGTGGCGGCGAATCTCCACTAATCGGGGTGCGAGACTCTCGGCTATGTTTTTAATCTCGGAGAGCATGAAACCAGTTTTACAGTATCTTTAGAGTTAATCATAGAGCATTTTTTACCTGAAAATTCGACTTGGCTGATTTTAAGTCTGCATTGTCTTCTCGGCATTCTTTCAACCCTGGACTAAGCTAATTTGTCAATAGGATGCAGGAGTTACTATTCATCTCTTGATTCGGTAACGCCTCTTGAGAGAATATTCCAGCTATGATAGGAAACATTGTCTAGTTAGGAAAAAACATGGTTCAGTCTTCCGAAAAAATTGAAGTTAAGTACGGGGAAAGAGAAATTGCCGAAGGAACATTAATTACTTTCCCCAATCCACGCCCTGGCAGAAATTACGATATTCAGATCACTCTGCCGGAATATACCTGTAAGTGTCCCTTTTCCGGTTATCCCGATTTTGCCACTATTTATCTTAGCTACGTTCCCGATCAAAAGGTGATGGAATTAAAGGCGATTAAACTTTATATTAATAGTTATCGCGATCGTTATATTTCCCACGAAGAAGCAATTAACCAAATTTTAGATGATTTGGTGGCCGCTTGCGAACCCTTGCAGATGAAAGTTAAGGGGGATTTTCATCCCAGAGGTAACGTACATACCGTGGTGGAGGTGATGTATAAAAAAGAATAGCATAATTGTCTAGTTTGGGGATGGGAGCAACCCCATCCCTTGCTGTTCTAGTTTTTGTTGTTCAAGTTTTTTGCTGTTGGAAGGTGTTCTGCGCTCTGCTTTCTGTTGTTCGTGTCTCTATGGTTGCTCCTTAACCCTTGGCACAACCCGAAAGAATTGTAAAAGTTAGTGTCATTAAAAAAAGCTGGGATTATCATTAAAGTAGTCCGAATCGTGATCCTGATTTTATGTCCCAGAAAAATGAAATTCTTCCGCTGCTGTTGACGGTTATGGTGACATCGACACTTTTAGGAGGAATTGCTTGGTGGTTGCTCAACAAAACCTTTCCCAATCTCAATGATCGATCTAATTCTTCTTCCTCCTCGAATAATCAAATTTCCGAAACGTTAGCTGCGGTTAAAAATGTCCCGGAAGGATTATTTAACTACGGGGGAAGTACCACTTGGGCCCCGATTCGCAAGGAAGTGGACTTTATTATCCAGCAAGTCTGGCCGAAATTTCGCCTCGTCTATACCGATCCCACTGCGGGAACCCCCGGCACCGGCAGCGGTATTCGGATGTTAATCGAGAATCAATTGGCTTTTTCCCAAGCATCTCGATCGCTCAAAGATGAGGAAATACAACGCGCTCAACAACGGGGATTGACCTTAAAAGAGGTTCCCGTGGCTATCGATGGAATTGCGATCGCAGTTCATCCCGATTTACCGGTTTCCGGTCTAACAATTACCCAGTTAAAAGATATTTATACAGGAAAAATTCGCAATTGGCGGCAAGTGGGCGGGCCTAATTTAGCCATTATTCCCTATTCCCGACGCAAGGAAGATGGGGGAACCGTGGAATTTTTTATCGATCAGGTTTTAGAAAAAGCCGATTTTGGAAATAATACTCAGTACGTTTATAGTACAACTCCCGCTCTCAGAAAAGTTTCCCAAAATTTAGGAGGAATTTACTATGCTTCTGCACCGGAAGTAGTTCCCCAGTGTGGAATTAAAACTTTACCCCTCGGTAAAAGCGAAAATAAGTTAGTTGCCCCCTATCAAGAACCTTCGATCCCGTCTTCCCAATGTCCCCAGAAGCGTAATCAACTGAATGAATTAGCTTTTCAAAAGGGAGAATACCCGATCACCCGTCGTCTTTTTGTTATTATCAAACAAAATGGTCAATTAGACGAACAAGCGGGGGAAGCTTACGCTGATTTATTATTAACCGATCAAGGACAGGAATTAATTGAAAAAGCTGGTTTTGTTCCCTTGAGATAATTTAATCCAACTTCTACAAATCTAGGTTAAAGTGAATTTGAGCAATTTTCATCTGAGTGTGCGCTTGATTGGGCGCATCTAGAGGACTGCTACTCCCAGTTTTGTCCAGATTTTCGGCTATCCCGTCGCAATCATCCCTCAGTGCGAAAGATTTTTACCGAACAAGCAGGGCATCGATGACGGTGGGATTTACACCTTCTGTCGCTACTATCCCACCTACGTCCAGCTTGCAGTAGTAGCCAACAACCCCGACGAGCAAGCCATTTGCGCCCAATACCTGCGCCATAATCGCGTCAGATACTTTGCTTTGATCTAAAATTGAGTCAGCAATATCTAATTTGGAGTCTCAGGCAATGGAACCAATTTCTCTAATTCTCGCTGCGTTGGCTGCTGGTGCGGTTGCTGCTGCTAAGGATACGGCAGGAACAGCGGTTAAGGATGCTTATGAGGGTTTAAAAGCGTTGATTAAGAAGAAATTTGCAGAAAAAGGGAAAACAGATGATAGTGATATCGTCGATAAACATGAGAAAAAACCAGATTCAGAGGGGGTAAAAACACTGCTCAAAGAAGAGTTACTTGAAGCAAAAATTGATAGAGATGCAGAGGTTATTAAGACAGCAGAAGCATTACTCAAGCAATTAAAACCTGAAGAATTTGCCGCAGGTAAGTGTAATATTAATGTTGGTGGTGATATTAAGGGAATGGTGGTAGATGGTACTTTTAAGGGAATTGCAGGAGAAATTAGTGGTGGAGATATTAGTCAGAACATTAATTAGTTGAGGATTATTTAGGAGGGAAATTTATGTCAATTACTGTTGAGGTAGAACTTAAAGATTTTCTAATTCAAATCAATCAAAAGTTAGACAATCTTCAAAAAGATGTTACTGATATTAAGATTGAACTTAGTGAAGTTAAAGGTGAAATTAAGCGTCTGGAGGGAAAAATTGATGGTGTCGAGAAGCGTCTGGAGGAAAAAATTGATGGTGTCGAGAAGCGTCTGGAGGAAAAAATCGATGGTATTGAGAAGCGTCTAGAGGGAAAAATTGATGGTAGTGAGAAGCGTCTAGAGGGAAAAATTGATGGCGTGGAAAAGCGCTTAGAGAATCAAGAGTTTGTCAGTCGAGGGATTTTAGTCGCTTTAATTGTAACGATTTTAGGCGGTTTGGCTAAATTGTTTGGTTTAGTAGGAAGTCCTTAAAGAGTGCTAATTCTAAAACTGCAATTTAAAGTTAACTTGAAAAGAATAATTTTGGGGTAGCAAAAATGACTGATAAAAGTTATTATTCAGAAATAGGTGGTGATGTTAAAGGTCTTATTGGTGATGGTGAATTTAAGGGAATTGCAGGTGATATTAGTGGCGGTGTAATCAATCAATATATTATCACCCAAAAGTCAGGAGTTGAGATTCAGTCTCAACCTTTAATTACGGGTTCACCTTATTTGGGTTTAAGGAAGTTTGAGGTAGATGATAAGGATAGGTTTTTTGGGCGAGATAATTGGATTATTGAGTTAACCGATTATTTAAAGCAAAAGAATGTTTTATTGCTTTTAGGTGCGTCAGGAAGCGGTAAATCTTCTCTCGTGCAAGCGGGTTTAATTCCTAAGTTAAAGGATGATTTTGGCGCAAATAAATTGGTTAATTTAACTTTTGTTCCTGATGTTAATCCCTTTGAGTCTTTTTATGGTTGTCTTTTGGCAAATAGATATAAACAATACCAAGCAAAATTAGCACAATCTGTTCAGGAAGATACTTTAATTAAGGTGGTTGAAGGATTAAAAAATAATTCTGATTTATGGTTTATTTTTATTGACCAATTTGAGGAGTTATTTACTCGTACACCGAAGACGGAAAGAGATATTTTCATTAAAAGTTTGATTAAATTAATTGAAAAGAATGATAGTTTAGTTAAAATTGTGATGACGATGAGGGCGGATTTTTTAGATAAATTAAGTCCTTATCCCAGTTTAGGAAAAATCCATGATCAGTATAGCAAGATGTTAACGGATATGGATGAAAGTGAGTTAAGATTAGCTATTGCTGAACCGGCGGCGAGAAATGGGGTAATCTTTGAAAAGGGATTAATTAATCAAATTATTGCCGATTTTTATGAACAGGCTGGCTCTTTACCTCTGTTACAATATACGTTAGATTTATTGTGGGAAAAAGATCATATTCAAAATCGGGTTTTAAATAATAAGATTTATCAAGAGATTGGTGGGGTAACGGGTGCGCTAGAAAAACAAGCGGATAAAATTTATAGTCAATTTAATGAACAGCAACGGAAAGCAGCAGAGGAAATTTTTCTAGAGTTAATTAGTTTAGAAGGGAAAGAAGCGGTTAGCAGAAGGGCGGATAAATCGAGTTTTGAACAGGAGGAAATGCAAAGGGAGGTTCTCTATCAATTGATAGATAATCGTCTTTTGGTGAGTAAGGGAGAAGACGGGAAAGCAACGGTTGAGGTGGCACATGAGGCGTTATTACGTTCTTGGAAAGTGTTACAGAATTTAATTCGAGAAAAAGAGGAGATAATTGTTCTCAGAAGTCGTTTATATGCTGATGCTAAACAGTGGGATGATTTACAGAAGCAAGATGCAGTAAAAGCGAGTAGTGAGCTTTGGGGAGGTTCTAAGTTAGCTAAAATTGTTGAATTTCAAAAGAATAATTCTCTGCCTAATTTAGAGGCTTTGGCGATTGAGTTTATTAAGGCGAGTATTAGTCAAGCTGAACGACAAAAAAATGAAAAAATTAGAACAGCGCGAAGGATTGCGGCGGGTTCTTTAGTGGCGGTGGTGGTTAGTAGTAGTTTGGGTTTGATGGCTTGGAATAAGACAAAAGAAGCCGAATATAATCAAGCTGAGTCTCTTGGTAGATATTCCTTATCTCTATTGAATGAACATAAAAACTTGGAGGCTTTCGTTGAAGCGATTAAAGCGGGAAAAATTCTACAAAAGCAGCAGGCATACAACAAAAATGTGACAAATGCCTTACAGGAACTTCTCAACCGGAAAAGTGAACGCAATCGCTTAGAAGGGCATAAGGACTTTGTCACAAGCGTTAATTTTAGTCCCGACGGCAAGACTTTGGTGAGCGGTAGTAATGACAACACTATCAAACTCTGGAATGTAGAAACAGGCCAAGAAATCCGCACCCTCAAGGGGCATGATGGCTATGTCTATAGCGTTAATTTTAGTCCCGATGGCAAGACTTTGGTGAGCGGTAGTTGGGACAACACCATCAAACTCTGGAATGTAGAAACAGGCGAAGAAATCCGCACCCTCAAGGGGCATGATAGCGCTGTCAGAAGCGTTAATTTTAGTCCCGATGGCAAGACTTTGGTGAGCGGTAGTTGGAACACCATCAAACTCTGGAATGTAGAAACAGGCGAAGAAATCCGCACCCTCAAGGGGCATGATAACTGGGTCAATAGCGTTAATTTTAGTCCCGA